>CAYPMK010000092.1:0-1577 GCA_964411885.1 uncultured Bdellovibrionales bacterium | reverse complement strand
AAAGTGAGGCGCAGGATAGCGTATTAAATATACGCTGACTAAGCCGAATCTGAAACCTGACGCAGTATAAAGACAAAAGACGAAGTAAAAATGGTGGAGGTGAGGGGACTCGAACCCCTGGCCTTCTGAGTGCAAATCAGAAGCTCTTCCAAACTGAGCTACACCCCCACTCAATAAGAAAAGCAAGATGGTTTCTATATGGACTATAATATTTTTGCAAGAACTTTTATCACTTTCTATCTTTTAGAAAAGGGTACTCTTTTCTTACAGAATCAAGCTCTTGTTTAGATATATCAACAATAAAAACACCTTCCCCGTTACTACAATTAAGTTTTTCCTCCCCAAAAGGTCCAAACATTAAAGAATCCCCAGAATAATCAAGGAAAGGAGAAACGCCTATTCTATTAACTCCTACAACAAAGGTTTGGTTTTCTATTGCTCTAGCTTTGAGTAAAGTTTTCCAGTGTTCTCTTCTTGAACTAGGCCAATTAGCCATTACAAAAATAACATCTGTGTTCTTTGCTCTATCCCAAAACATATTAGAGAACCTAAGATCATAACATATTGAAGGAAGAACCTTCATACCCATTACTTCAAAAACCTCTGGGATATTTCCAGCAACGTAATAAAGATCTTCTTTTGCATAACTAAAAAGATGTCTTTTTGCATATGAAGAAAGAATATCGCCTTTAGTATCTAGTGTTATGGCCATATTTTTCTTGTCTTTAACACCACCAAAACTAATATTAGAATCCAGCTTCTTAGATAAAGTTCTAAAAAAAGCGAGATCTTCATCTAGAAGTATCGTTCTCTTTGTATCCATAGAAAAACCAGTCAACGTCATCTCTGGAAATATTAACCAATCAAGCTTGGTCTTTACGTCCCTATCTATTATCTGCATTATTTTATCTTTATTTTTTGCCTTATCTTCCCATGATATATCATACTGGAATAAGCCCACTTTCATACAAAACCTCCTGATATTAAGGGGACTTTATAATCACAATCGATGCTTGTAAATAATTTGTTCATTCAGCGATAACATGATAAAGAATGCCTGCTATGGAATTAAAATACCCAGTAGGTCTTATATCCAACACTAATGCAAAAAAGGTTAGAAAGACCATTGTTGATTCAAAAGATATACACAAGCTTCTTGGAGGCGATCATTATTGTCTCTTAAGGGACACCTCTAGCCTAGAGGAATTAAAAAAAGTCGTAAGTGAGTTTAGAGACAAGAATATCCAAATAATATTATCAAACGGTGGCGATGGCACACATCAAAAACTAATAAGCACACTCATACATAATTTTAGGGACTACAGTCCATATATAATACCGCTTAAGAGCGGTACTATGAATATGTTGTCCAAGAACCTTGGGCTTGACATCTCTCCATATAAAGTTGCAAGGTGGATAAAAACACTTATAGAACAAAAAGGCAAAGCCAAGGTCGTACAAAAACACATATTAGAGATAAGATCAGATGCTTTAAAAAAGAACAAATATGGTTTTGTATTCATAGCAGGATGTGGATATAAATTGCTAAATTTATATTACTCATATCCAGAAGGCGG
>CAYPMK010000091.1:0-1588 GCA_964411885.1 uncultured Bdellovibrionales bacterium | reverse complement strand
TTTTTTAGATCAATAAATTCCATAAATCCCCCTTTACCATTTTGCTTCTATATTACTCTGGGGTATTCCCATACCCATTAGTACCTGTTCTTTAGCGTCTACTTCTTCCAGATAGTTTAACAACACTTTGTCTATTTTTTCTTGTTCTAAAAATTTTGGAAGCTGTGTTAACGGCAACACTTTATGTCCAAAAAAATCATCTTCTGACCTTGGCAACTCATCAAAAACGCCTAATAGTTTTATTTTTGTTTCTCCAAGATACAGATGTGTTATTTCTGCAATCTCTCCTCTACCAACAAAAACTACCGTTCTTACTTCTTCTAATTTTAGACGAATTATTCTTGCTTCTACAGCCTGTTTTATTCTTTTATAGTGATCAAGGCTTCTGGACATATAAGATCTTGTAAGCCTGTATTTTTCTGTCATACCTTCTGGTGTTAGCATATATCTAACAGTACTGGCCTTAACATTACTTACTTTTACATAACCTTTTCTTATTAAATTCTTTAAATATGAGTTAAGCAGTCCAATAGATATCCTGAGATTATTAGACAACTCTGTTTGAGTTACACGACCTTCTTGCTGGTCTATAATATCCAGTATGCCGTGTTCTATTGCTATTCTTTTATCTTCTGTCATTTTAGATTTTTTTACTTGTTTTTTGGCGCGCTACCGCCAAGGTAGGTTTAAACTATTAAGCTGGTTCTATAGGGGTGTTTCATGATTGTCAAGGCATTTTCAAAACGTGAAAGTTATTGATTTAAAAAGATTTTATTTAAGCAGCCTTCTTTAGTGATAACTCAAATTCATACCCAAGGACTGCCGCCATCTGAATAAGCCGTGAAATGTCTTTATCGAAGTTATTAATATCAAGCAGCCTGTTTATTTGAGTAACAGAAGTATTCATCCTTCTTGCTATCTCTCTTTTTGAAATGTTTTTTTCTTCATACATATCCTTAACTTTATGAGTCATCTTGCTAATAGCCTCTGATCTTAAATAGTCTGGGTTTTTTACTATGTGTAGCGGTTGGTCAAAAGGTACATAATCTATTTCACCGTTTTCCAATTTTAGATAAAATGAGTGATAGCCAACTTCTGGATCTGGTCCAGCTTCCACCACTTTTTTGTCTATAGCTAATGCTGAATAAGGACACTCAACTTGTAAACCAGACGTATAAGTAAGATTAAAAACTTTTTTTCTGTTGTTGAAAGTAACAAATTTAAATTTCTTGTGTTTCATAATTTCCCTTCCTTAATAAGATCTCTTATTATGTAAAAAACCTTTATATTAACTTCCCCATCAAGAACCTTAACTGGGTCAAGCTGTATCTTAGCTACAGGTTTATTATCTTTATAAACATGAACGTGTGATGGGTGATGATCTCCTTTCCAAAATTCAAAAATATAGCCACCTCTTTTTATCCTTCCCATAAATGATACCTCACAAGGTTACACTTTGTCAAATTGCTTTTTAAGTTGTAGTTTGCAAAAAGAACACCTGTACACAAACCCCATAAATAGAGTTATTAATAACGAAGAACTAAAAAGGATTGATTTTAGCCGACAAGCATATTAACCATGGGCTATG
>CAYPMK010000090.1:0-1614 GCA_964411885.1 uncultured Bdellovibrionales bacterium | reverse complement strand
TTTATTTTGTGCTGGAAAGAGGATTTGAACCTCCACAGGGTTACCCCTACTAGTATCTGAAACTAGTGCGTCTACCAGTTTCGCCATTCCAGCAATCTATTTTTTAACATTATGTTTCGCGTGTAATCTCTCGACTTCTTTCTGTTCCAGCTCGTCCTTTTTTGATTTTCCTTTTTCGCTCAGCTTTTTTAACTCATTATCTTCAAGTGCATCTAAATTTTTAGTTAATTCTAACAAGTATTCTTTAGTATTCTTGGTTGGATCGTCTAAAACTTCTTCAAGTAAGGCATTTAAGATAAATCCCATACGGGGTCCGGGTTTCATGTGTAACTCATCAATCAATATTTTACCATTAACCGCTAGCTGGCTAACAGATATAGGATCATGGAGAACCTCTTCAATCATAGCGAAATATTTGCGTAATCTATATGGAGCTTCTGCTTTTTTCATTCCTACCCTATCGCATTCTCTAACTTTCATGAGATCCCAAATATTTTCCTTCCCAACGCTTTGAACTATTCTTCTAACGGCTGAAAGAGTTATCTTTTCTGTATCTGAAAAGAACATATGGTTTCGTGTGAAACTAAGGACTTTTTCAGTAATATCCTTTGGATATTTAAGTCTTTCCATTATTTGCTTAGTTATTCTTGTCCCTACTACTTCGTGCCCGTAGAAAGTATAGGCTTTTTTTATCCCCTTTCGACGAGATCTAGGTTTTCCTATATCGTGGAATAGAGCTGAAAGTCTAATTTCTAAAGACCAATTTTTTTTAGTTGCATTATCTAAGGCATGAAGTGAGTGATTCCAGACATCATATATATGGCTACCCATTTGTTCACAACCAATTCCCTCCTCTAGTTCAGGAATAATATGCTTAAGAAGTCCAAATTTTTGGAGCATTGTAATTCCGATAACAGAATTCTGAGACATTATTATTTTAGTAAATTCATCTCTTATTCTTTCAAAAGATATATTTTTTATAAGGCCTGAGTTCTTTATTATTGACTCAGTTGTTTCATGGGAAACAACAAAATCTAATTGGGTTGAGAATCTAATTGCCCTTAACATTCGCAATGCATCCTCATTAAACCTATCATCAGGGCTTCCAACTGTCCTTAATACTTTGTCCTTTATGTCCTTTAGGCCACTAAATAAATCTACTAAATGTCCGTTAGAATTGTCTTTTAGATGACTACTCGACAAAACTTTAATATCGGTAAGTTCTTTAGAAATATTATATGCCATTGCATTTATTGTGAAATCTCGTCTTTTTAAATCATCGTCTATTCTATCGCTAAATATTACTTCATCTGGATGCCTAAAATCGCTGTATTTTGCTTCTAGTCTATATGGTGTTACTTCTATAACATTGTATTCCGTTACATGTGTAACATCTGCCTGATTAACATTTTTGGGGATACAGATGGCGACAGTCCCATAATTATTTTCATACACAGTTTTTTCAAACAATGGAATTATTTCCTCAGGTTTGGCATTTGTCGTAATATCCCAATCTTTTGGTTCCCTTTCTAAAATTAGATCTCGTACACAACCTCCAACCAAAAAAGTCTCAAAACCTGCATTTTCGAGTGTTTTTGTTACATGTGTAACATA
>CAYPMK010000089.1:0-1768 GCA_964411885.1 uncultured Bdellovibrionales bacterium | reverse complement strand
TTCCATATACAGAGTTATTGGAAAGAGCAGAAAAAAAAGGTTTGAATATAGAATATAAAAACGAAAGTATATTAATATCAAATGAAAATGGACATATAGAATTGTTCCCGTTTGATTTTTACGATATCAATTTAGGAATGAATTATATTGTATATAGTTATTAAAGAGAGGATAAAATGAATAAACAAGCAGAAAACATAGACCGATTAACAGATTTTGCATTGAATAGTTTCGGAATAGCAAACCCGATAAAAGAAAAAGAGAAAGTTTGTCCAATATGCAAGAAAAAATACCCTGTAAATGAGTTTGAGGGGGACATCTGTATAACTTGCTACAAGTTAGAACAAGAGATAAACGAAGAAGATGACGGACACGACTACGAGTACGAAAAATGGAGGGACTACAGAGAACAAAATATGCCTATTAATTAATTAATATCTCACCGAGATATTGAAAGGTAAAAAGAAAATGACAGACAAAGTATTTTATGAAAATTTAAAAAGAGCCGAACAAGTAAAAGAAAAGATGTTAAAAAACATTGAAAAAGCCAACCAATACACTAAGGAAATAATGGAACTGATAGACGAAAAAGAGGAACTAACGCAAAGCGACCTACAAGGTGCGGTTATGGGAATAGTAGTAAAAATTTTAACAAGAGAATAAAATAAAAACATTAAGGCGGTAAAACTCTTGACGAGCTACCGCCTGTAATGTATAGTAGTTTCTACAATGAAAACTACATTAATTATAACAAAACCTATCACAAATGCAAATCAAGTGATAAAGATTGTTGTAAGTAAAAAGAACTCTCTGATTTTTTTTGAGCTTGCTCATTAATTTTCGGGGGGTTCTTTTTGTATGGTTTACTTATTAAACGAAGAAAAAAAGTACCTGTTAGAGTTACTAAAAAAACAACCTAGTTGGTGGGTAAAAGATAAGCTCATTGAAAAAATAGAACAAGACGAACAAGAAAAAGAAAACACAAAGAATTGTGAACATACATTTTACGAAATCAACACAAAAAAAGTGTGCTGTATAAAATGCGGAACTTACGCAGACGGAATGGGTTTTGAAAGAGAATACGCAGAAGTCAAAGCTAAAAACTACGAAACGCCAAAATTTTTAACGCCTATTGAGTTGTTGGTTGATTAAGGACAAGCCTTAACTAGCTAATAACTAGAGAACCGAAGGGGTAACTTGAACGCCTATCAGTCCTCGCAAGAGTTTTAGAATAATTACTGATTTAAGTTTCAAGCCCGAAACGAAACACAATTGATAAAGAGTAAAAACATAGTAAACAAAACAACAATGAGTGGTAGCAATCTACCACAGGGGTAACACATAACTACCTAGTAAGAACAAGGCGTGTAGAGTGAGGGGAAGAACTGGGTTAGGGGAGGACGAGAGGGGATTTAGGGGAGAGGTCGTTAATCATACGAATTATGTACTTGATTGAGGGTTTTGATTGTTAATATAAGTTGGGAGATGTCGTTATTTCTATATGACTATAAAAGATTTACTAAAAAAACGAGCAATAAAAAATAGAAAAAGAAAGGAAGCTCTATGTCCGAGCAACAAAAAGATTTCAAAAACATAATGTTCGCATTTAAAAGTGGTAAATATACTCCACAACAATTAGGTAGTCTGTTCAAGCAGTACTATTCTAAACATCTTAGCTCTTATGGTGAAGTACAGACTTATATGAAAGAAAGAAAAGATTTAGATATTTTTGATGGTGGATTACCATTGACAATAAAATGAATAATTG
>CAYPMK010000088.1:0-1816 GCA_964411885.1 uncultured Bdellovibrionales bacterium | reverse complement strand
AAGCTGATTGTAAGGCTGGTGAAGTGGTAGCGTTAATGGAGAGCTCATAACCAGACGGGCTGTCTGTCTTAACAAGCCAAGATAAAGTTCCCTCACTAGATTGAGCACTTATTCCCCCGATTGAAGCTAAAACTAAATCATCAGGATTAGAGATTGACAAATAATTACTTTGCATCTGCCAATAACCAGCATGTAAAATATAATTGTCGCTACTAGAATCCCCTGTGCCCAGTTCACCCAGGGTATCACCTAAATTATACGAAGGGCTACTGGAATCCTCCCCGCCTAAATTAACAGAATCACTTTGAATCTTATAACTAGAGCTACCCATAACTTCAGCCATTGTCAAAGCAAAAGGAATAATAAAGAGCGCAAGAGCCAGAAATAGATTTATTATTCTATTTTTAAACCATATTAAAAACATAGGTTAGTTTTTCTTCTTAATTTCAAAACGAGTCAAAACATAATAGACAATAGAAATTAAGAGGACTAAACCAATGAATACTGGGACAACCACCCTCCAAGGTAAGACCCAAAAGACTACTTCTGCACTTTCATATTCATTGTTATAGCCCTTATATAAAGATAATTCAGCTTTATAGCGCCCCAACATAAAACCCGCATCCTGCCAAAAAACTTCACGATAACGAATAGAATCAGGTAAGACAAAGTAGGCATCAACAGCAATCTGATCAATGGTGCGACCAATTAAATTATTGATTGAAATTTTTCCGTAAGGAACAAGGTGGACATTACCGGTGTTTTCATAAGCAATTTCAAAACTCTCGGGAGCACTACTGTAAAACTTTTGTAATGGGCCAGAAATTTTAAAATCTTCTAATCGTCCTTCTTCTTGACCTTGTCCGTTTATCTTAACTAAAAAAAGTGATCCAATTCTAGATATAATTTTTGTTTTACCTTGAGCCCCACTTGCCTCTTCACCATTTTCATCAATATCAGACTCACTAGAAACAATTAAGGCACCATAATAACCTCGAGGCTCTGCATCTTCCGGAACAGAAACTTTTACTGGGATAATTATTCTTTCCCCTGGTTCTAATATAAACTCATATATTTCTGGCTCAATAAAATCTCGCAAAGAGTAGGGACCATCTGTATCACCCATTAAAATAACTGGCTGACTTGGGTCGGTCGTTCCGACAAGGTCTTCTGTAGAAAGTCTAAAACCAACTCGCCTTCTTATTCTGTTCGTGACAATGATGTTTTTAACAACAGACTCACCTTTGTTTAAAAAAATCTCCGTTTTACCGGGTTCAACCACAAAATCATTTTGAAATTCTATGTCTAATTGGGTCTTTTGATAGGCTAAAGAAAGTCCAGGAAAAATAAAAATGCCAAGTATAATTATAGTGAAATAAGTTTTTAGAATGTTTATATTAATCTTATTCATAAATAAGGCCTGCTGTTTATGCTAGATTGTTATCGCCGTAGCCGTAATTGTAGCAGTATATGTTCCCGATGGGACATAAATATCTTTTTGCTCTGCAGCAAAACAGACATTGGTTTGGTTTCCGCTCCCACCAGTCATGCTACTGCGAGTTGCAATAGTCTTGTCTGTTGGTTTAAAACCTACATACTTTAAACCATTAGTAGAAATAGTGGCGCTTGTACCACAATTCATACCAGCCCCCCATGTTAAACTAGCAACATCCACTCCATAGGCAGAAAAACCAAATTCATACCCACCTGAAGCTACAGACCAAGTTTCTGGCGTTCCAGAAGTTGCTTCTGTGTAATCCATGAAAAAATTTGTTCCATTAGAGTGCTTTAGTGCTGGGGCAGTACTAGCTTTAAC
>CAYPMK010000087.1:0-1904 GCA_964411885.1 uncultured Bdellovibrionales bacterium | reverse complement strand
GTTGTAGTGTATATGTTTATAGCAGTACCTTTTAATATAGACCCTGCATTAGGATCTGGAACGAAAGTAGGAGCAGCAACTTGATTTGGTACAGATATAGTATAGGAAGCACTTACTTCCTCTGAATTATCCATACCATCTTTTATAGCTATTGCTTTAACCGTAACATCATTATTTATACTTATAGGGGCTGTATAAACTTGACCTTCCTCTAACGGATCATCCCCATTTATAGTATATTTTATTTCTGCATCTTCAGTTGCTGTAGTGATGGTAAGTTCTGTCCCGACAGAGACATTTGAACCATCCAATATATTAAAAACTGGGGCATCAAAACTTTATATGTTGCTTGGCAATCGTCACCGACACAGCCTCCACCTATTTTTCTTTCATTTGAACAAGATGCAATAGTTAAAATACTTAAAAACAATAAAGATAATTTTTTCATTATTAGTGTTCCTCTTATTTAGCAAAAGCTTTAGTAACTACGTCAGAAGGTGCCATACCAGCCTTAGTAACATAAGCTTCTACATTAAAATTGTTAATCCCATTCGGAACAGTAGCTTCAAGAGTATTACAACTTGTAGGTCCTGTATAAAGTATCCATTGTGGTGCCAAACTAGATGGATCAACATATGTTGATCTCAAAAATACCTTGTATGGTGCTGGTACAGTATTTATTAGTGTTACTTCTACGCATTCAGTACAAGCTACGGATATTTGAGTTGGTGGTGTTGAAGGTAAACCAGCATGAAGGCTGTTTATAATGCCAAGATCACTTAGTTGTTGTGGAATAGGAGTTAAAGGACAAGATACATGTTTTATTTTTGGACTTGGAACTTTAAGAGTATATGTAGCAAAACTTTCAGGTGATGAAATACCCGCCTTAATACAAACAGATCCTATTGTAGTATTTGTAGCAGTAACGTCTATAGGATTTGAATAAACTTGTTCAGAAGGCCCGCTATTATTATTATTAACACTCTTGGTATACCTCATCTCGTCACATCCATGGGCTGGAGCCACTAGACTAACAGGAAAAGTGGTTAAGTTATAGGTACCACCATCAGGATCAAAAGTAGGAGAATTAGGGGCTGTAACTGAATAATTGGATTCTGTCACCTCTGAATCTTCCATTCCTTCTTTAATGGCAACAGCCTTTATTTTAGTAACATTTAAAGGAATTGTTGATTGATACAAAACTCCATTTTCTAAAGAGCCATCTTCGTTGGCTTTAGGTTCTGAACCATCTACTGTATAGATTATTTTTGATCCGCCAGTTGAGGAACTTATCACAATAGGTGTTCCAGCTGGATGACTCCCACCGTTAGGACTAATAATAGGGGCATCAACTTTCATAGTTTGTGCTTCACAGGCTGCACCAACACAACTTTCAGGTTTAGCAAATTTGCTTTCACATGCTGTTAACGTTAAAAACAAAACAGATACAAAAATGGCAGGGAGAAATTTCTTCATAAACAAGATCCTCCTGTTTTTTACCAAACTCTTGTCTGGCCTATGTTAGCGATTATAAGTGTTTTGTTAAAGTAAGTAAATAAAAGACTATTCCCATTCTATTGTTGCAGGAGGTTTAGATGAAATATCATAACAGACACGGTTAACACCCTTGACTTCATTGATTATTTTATTAGAAACCTCTGCTAAAAAATTGTGAGGAAAGTGATACCAGTCTGCTGTCATACCATCTACACTAGTAACGGCCCTTAATGCTACAACGTTCTCATAGGTCCTGTTATCGCCCATTACTCCAACACTCTTTACTGGTAGCAATACACTAAAGGCCTGCCAAATCTTTGAATATAGATCGTGTTTAAAGAGCATAGAGATAAATATGTCGTCGACATCCCTTAGAACGTCTAATCTTTCTTTTGTAAGATCTCCAA
>CAYPMK010000086.1:0-1913 GCA_964411885.1 uncultured Bdellovibrionales bacterium | reverse complement strand
CTATAAAACTTATAGCTGGTGCTTCATTTATATTGTTGCCGCTCATGATATCTGAGTCTGCGTATATTATTGCATTGAGTTTGTTGTTAGTAACAGGTTCGTTAAAATTTTCCAGATGGCATTTTGGTGTTTCTGAACAGTTCTGTACTTCTTGATCTAAGACAAGATACGGCGTCGTACTTGGAATGACGGGTGTTTCTTGTTCTGGTGAAGAGATTTTTGCTATTCTTCTTTTTTGTGAACCGTCGTTCATGGGCGAGCAGGACGTTAATAGAGCTAAAATACTTAACAGTAGTGGTAATAAGATCTTTACTTTCATGTGCGGACCCTCCAGTTTTATTATTTAGGAGGGTAGGGTGCAAAAAGGTTTCCATTTTTAGAGGTTATTATTTAAGGAAGGTTTGTATCGAAAAAGTTTATCTGTTGTAGCAACCAGTGTAATAAGGGGAACGTCCAAAGGCTATCATGAATTCGCCCAATGGGTCGTTCTCATCTTTAGTAGCAGTAATCATTATAAAATCTGGTTTGAGTGGATAATTTTTATAAGTATCATAATTGGGGTCCCTTGAAGCATGTATTTTTATATCGTTGATGACTACTCCTATTGATTGAAAATGGTCAGCTGTTAGCGTGGTTCCACCTATCAAGTTTATGGAAGCAGACCTGCTACAAACCCCAGCAGTGTTAGAACCACTACTTACAGAAGAAATATCCTCTCTGCATGAAATTATTCTTAGTTTATATTCGCTGAATTCATTTAAGAAGGCTATATTAAAATTGCTACTTATTGGTGTTATGCTTATTTTCATTGTCCCATCAACACTATCAATCGCTGTTAATTTGGCAAATTTCTGTCCGCCAAGTTTTGATGATTCAGCCCCTGTAAAACCGTGTGGAATTACCATTTCAGATGTATAACCCGTGCAATCAGGAAGTACTTCTGGACTAGCTCCACTTAGTGAAACTTGAGCCTGTTGTTTTTTTCCACATCCACTTATGATGAAAAATGCTACCAATATTGTGATAGTGGATAGCTTTCTCATATTATTCTCCTAACTGCCTTGATTTTTCATAAGGGGACATTCCAAATCCAGCTATTATGTTACATTGATCAACCATTAAAATGTATTTATAATCTTTAAGGTCTTCCATGTCTAGTTCTGCAACGAGGGTTCCCCCGGTTACCCAAGAACAAGTTGTTGTTCCGAGTATATCAAAAGAGGTTTCTCCACCTGTTCCATTAATTGATAATGAAAAACCAGTATTTACCTGTGCCCCCAAGTGTGTGGAGGGATCTTCGTTGCTAGCATAGAAGTATATCCTTCCTGATGATATGTTGCTCATGCTAGAACTCCATTCTGGGCTTATAAAATCAGATACTTTACATACTTGAACAAAATCATCAGATGATATTTTGAACTGATATCTAACCACAGCATTAGAGTTATCATAACCATCTTCGAAATTAGGATAACAGCCAACTTGGCTTTTGCCTAATCCCGTTGTTGAATCGGTCTCAAAGTTACAAGTGGCTTCTGTGTTCGTAGAAGTATCAACACTGCTTCTTTTTTCCTCTAAAAAACTACATGAGGAACTTATAATTAGTGCGTTGATAGCTATTGCTTTGATTAAGTTCTTTTTTGACATTGTTCTTTTACCTCACCCTATATCTAATATACCTATCGGCATTTATATATATATTATACAATAACTGTCATAAAAGTCAAGGTTTTTCTTTGGGACAATGATAATATCTAATATTTTTATTTACATTTTTCGGGAACTTATGCTAAAAACACCCCTGCTTTAAGGGGCATTAGCTCAGTTTGGTAGAGCGCTTCGCTGGCAGCGAAGAGGTCAACGGTTCAAGTCCGTTATGCTCCACCATACGAACAAGCAATACTTATAGAGGG
>CAYPMK010000085.1:0-2075 GCA_964411885.1 uncultured Bdellovibrionales bacterium | reverse complement strand
AAAGAGATGAATGCTTGTAGTAATATAGAGGATAATTTTACTATCCTTTTCCCTTTAAGTGACAAGAGTTTGCCAATAAAGTCTGGATTTAATAGTTCTCCTAATGCAAGGACTATTAAAGGTGTTACTGAAGCTCATTGGGGCATAGACATGGCTTGTAAAACTGGAACTCCAGTTTATGCTGCTCACGACGGTATAGTTACTGCCGCATACGAAGATAAACAGTGGGGCAATGGTAAACATGTATCTATGGAAACACAAGATGGTGCGCGTGGTACTGCATATTTGCATTTGAGCCTGATATCTGTAAAACAAAATATGCTAATAAAAGCTGGGACCAAAGTAGGCGAAGTGGGTAACACAGGTTTTTCTACGGGAGAGCATTTGCATTTTTCATATAAAGTTAAATGTCCAGCAATAGGCAAGTTTGTGTACAGAGACCCTGTCGGCAGGTTTTCTGATTATCCAAAAAAATAAAGATGTTCTTATATATATCCTGTAAAATTTTTATTTTTGATAGGTTTTTACGAGTCTATGTTTCTTTAAAAAATGTTTAGTTCTATTTTCGGCATTTTGTCTGATGTTGTAATAGTATAGGTCTATATCGTAGCCATGCAAAAGCCCTGTAGGAAAAAGTTTATGGTGTAAAGAGAACTTTTCAGGATCGACAGTACTACAGATGACAGCTCCTCTTTTTTTATCAACACGAGCATCAGCATAGTGTTTCATAAATACGAATTTACCTTTTTCATTTGCCACCCTAGAGCCTAAATTTTTACTTGCTGGTGCAAGTTTTTCATCTCTAGTCCAAGTTATAGGATTAATAGCAAGTGAACCCGGTAACAGGACGGGATTGTTGCCTTTAAAACCGGGAGTCTCAACATCATAAGAAATAACTACGCCAGTATCGTCGGGACCTTCTGCAAATTTTACATGCGGATTATTGTCCAAGTATTCTTTTGTAACGCCGTATCCGATAACATATGCAGCTACCATTCTGGAGTATATATCTGGATGTTTTTTCATGTAATCAGATAACAAGAACAATATTACATCTGCTCCTTGAGAATGCCCGGCTAGAATGTATGGACGACCATTGTTGTAGTGTTTGATATAGTAATCAAACGCAGCTGTGCCATCTTTAACTGGTACAAGTTTTAAGATTCTTGTTTGTTCTTTTCTTGGCAAGGTCAACATGCTTGCGTCCATTTGTCTGTAGTATGGAGCATAAATATTTCCTACGGTTTCAAAGGCAGTTGCTTGTTCATCAAATATTATTTTTGAGTATCCTAGCATTTGAGCATTATCTATTTCACAAGTGATAGGGTCTTTTTCACTCGCTCTTTCCCATATCGTTGGATAAAAATAAAAAACATCTACTTGTTTGTCAGTTTTAGAAGGTAAAGCTAGCCAGTGTTTTGTTTGTGAATAATCCGTAGCTTTTTTTTCACACGATACAAATATTAAACATGTAAAAAATACGACACACAGTAATGAGAGATCCCTTGTTTTCATAGTTTGTATCCTTTTTTAGAAGCAGAGCTGAGTTGACTAATAGCTATATGCCTAAAACAATCCGTTGTGTGATCGTTGACCATGCCTGCGGCCTGCATAAAGGCGTAGCAAATTGTAGTGCCTACAAACTTAAAACCTCTTTTCTTTAGATCCTTGCTCATAGCATCAGATTCTTTTGAGCTGGCTTTTATGGATTTTATCGACTTACATTTGTTATCTATTGGTTTACCTTTAACGAACTGCCAAATGTATTTATCAAAAGTCCCAAATTCCTTTTGTACTTTTTGAAACTGTATGGCGTTGGTAACAGTAGCAGTAACTTTTAGTCTGTTACGGATTATTCCCTCATCCTTTAGTAGTTTCTCTATCTTTTTAGCATCGTATTTGGCTACTTTATTGTAATCAAAGTTATCAAAGGCCTTTCTAAAACCCTCTCGTCTTTTTAGTATGGTCGACCAGCTTAGTCCCGCTTGAAATGCATCCAGCACCATGAACTCAAATATTTTTTTATCATCATGAAGTGGTACTCCCCACTCTTTGTCGTGGTATGCTATCATTAA
>CAYPMK010000084.1:0-2149 GCA_964411885.1 uncultured Bdellovibrionales bacterium | reverse complement strand
AGTCCGCCGGAAAGAAAATGAAGAAAGGTTGCCGGTTCAAGCGGTGCTGTTGTAAAGTTTAGCACCGCTACTAAAAACATGATAGGAATAACAGAAATTGATGTTTCTTTAATTTTATTAAATAGTGACACCTATTTGTCCTGGAACTTAGATTTGTTTAGTTATGATACACGGACCATCGAGATCGCTACATTGGTTTAGTAGTAAGTTTATGCGATCTATGTCGTCAGAAGGAACTAAAATAAATAATATATCATTTGCCTTAATATGTACATTACCCTTTGGTAAAATGATTTCACCGTTACGAACAATTGAACTTATGAGAACATTCTGTCCAAGAGGAAGTTCAGAAATTTTTCTATCTATACTTACAGAATCCTCAGTAATATGAATTTCAAACATCTCAACATCGCTTGCTTGGGTAGAATGAAGTTCGACAACATAGGGGTTAGTAGGTCTTTTTGGTGTTGTAAACTTAAAAAGCTTTGAGAGTAAGCCTAATGTAGTACCTTGTAGAACACATGTGGTAAAAACGGCAAAGAAGATAATATCAAAAATAAAACCGTTGGAATCTAAGCCGGCTGCTGCAGGATAGGTTGCTAATACGATGGGAACAGCACCTTTTATACCGCCCCACGTAAGAAAAAGCTTTTCTTTAGTACTATACTTGAAGGGAAGTGTACATAGGAAAACAGCAATAGGACGGGCAAGAAAAATCATTGCAACAATAACTATTAGTCCTTCTTTCCATATATTAACAAATCTGCTTGGAAAAGCAAGAAGACCTAAAAGAAGGAAGAGCGCTACGTTACACATGCTTGAAACACTTTCCAAAAAGTTGTTAACACCCTGTTTTGCAGCAAATTTGGAGTTGCCAAGCCAGTAACCCATAAAGAAAACAGCAATAATACCGTTGGCATGTAATAGCACAGCTAGTCCATAAGCGAATAGGATCATACCAATCATTAATACATTGTAATTACCGCGGTTATCCGAATTGAATTTATTGAATACAAAAATAGTTACTTTAGAAAGAATGAAGCCAATTATAACACCGCCGGCAAACTGCCAAATAAGGGAAAGAACAATAGTAAAGGGAGACTTAATACCTTCTGTAAGCAGTTGAATAACGGTCACCGTTAAAAGAATGGCCATTGGATCGTTAGCTGCAGATTCTACATTTAGGGTTGTAGCTAATTTTTCTTTTATAGGACGCTCTTTTGTAATCATAAAAAGTGCAGCAGCGTCGGTTGAAGAAATTATTGAAGCTATAAGAAAAGCTCGTAAAAGTTCTATTTTTAATACAAAATGTATAAAAAGACCAAGAGCAATAGCCGTTAAAATAACTCCAAGTGTTGCTAACGTTAAGGAAGCACCAGCTGCTTCTTTAAGACTCTTTCTCTGAACTCTAAAACCGCCGTCAAAAATAATAAAAATTAATAAAATGTCGCTTATCTGTTTAGAGAGATTCGCATTATCAAAATAGAAAAGATTTAGTACATCGCTTCCTGCAATTAGTCCTATGAGTATAAATACAATAAGAAGAGGAAGGCCAATTTTTGAGCTCAACTTTGAAGACAACATAGATAAAATGATAAGTAAAGAGAATAAAAGAATCATGGTTATTCCTTGTAAGCGGGCTAAATATCAGACTATATATAACATGAATAGCCCTTTTTTTCTATACCGGAAACCCATGATTGAGCCCAAAACTTAGCATCTTTTACATTATGATCCTGGTAGTTACCGCATTCTTTTGGATCGAGTCCCGGTATTTTTTTATCATCCGGCCAGGAAGCAACTTTCTTTAATACTGACAGCATTTTCTCTGCAATGAGTGCTTCGCTAAGGTCTCCAAATACAGTGAGGTAAAAACCTGTTCTGCAGCCCATAGGCGAAAAATCAATAATACCATCAAGTTCATCGCGTATATATTCTGCAACTAAGTGTTCAATGGTATGCATTCCACCAGTTGATAGAACCTCTTTGTTCGGCTGGGTAAAGCGGATATCAAACTTACTTACAACGTCCCCCCTAGGTCCTGTTTTTTTAGATGCGGTTCTCACGTAAGGCGCTGTAACCTTTGTATGATCGAGGTTAAAACTTTCAACTTTGTATGTTGTTTTTTCCATTTTAAATATGCTCCATT
>CAYPMK010000083.1:0-2217 GCA_964411885.1 uncultured Bdellovibrionales bacterium | reverse complement strand
TAATCATAGCTTTAGGTTGTGAAGGTGCGACTAATGCCCATTTCTCTGGGTGTGTGGCTACTCTAGCTGTGACTGCTGCTGCTACAGTATTACTATTGTGTGTTGGTATTAACTTTTTTCCAGCCAAATACATACCACCATCTACTGTTATGCACTTTCCATTTACTGGTTCTATCTTTCTTATATCTCTAATTCTTAGTCTCCTTAGTTTTTCAAGTGCTGTGATTTGTTTTCTCTTTATTCTAGTTGGAATTTTTATAAATGGTTGAAATCCAACATAGTATGTGTCACTTTTTCCATATATTCCTGAAGAAGATACACAAGCGTTAACCTTTGTTATAGACGTCCTTATTCCAAGACCATTTACAACTTCAACAAAATCATCTACTAATCTTTTGTTTATATTTATAAAATATACCCTACTATTTCTCCACCCATTTTCTCTAGTGTCTTTATTTACTGTTCCGTCTGTGTCAATCATACCAGCCAACAGTTGTAATCTCTGCTCTATTGATGAATATTTGTATATATCTGGTATGTGCTTATTTTTGTATACACCAAGTTTCCTAAGATTGTTTGATATCTCACTGCGTCCAAAATAATACCTAGTCACGCCAGTTTTTTTGTGTATTGACTTACTTGTTACGCTGTATGGAACTCCGTCTATTACTTCTTTGTCAACCCCAGTTATTACTGGTGATGTTGATGTTCCATCCCCAAGCCAAGCACCAAAAAAATATGGGTCTATTGGTAAATCTTTCTTTTCAAATTTCAATGGACTAACAAATGGCAATGAAACTTTCTTATAATCTAGGTCTAATATCTGTTGTGTTTCTAAAATTCTATATGGATTTCCACCCATCTTCCAGTTATCGTAAGCAACTAGCCACTCGTGTTCTGCGTGACATTGTATTACTTCTCCATCAGAAAACTCAATCTCATATTCAATATCTTTTCCATTATTAAGAGTGTCTATAACTTTTACTGGGTTTCCGTCTGGATTAAATACATAATCCCCAACATTTAGTTCCCCGTGATTTTTCCAACCGTTTGTTGTAATAACTGGAACGCTATCTGCCAATTTTTTTCCATACTGTGTATAACTAATACATTGAAAACGTGGATATGCCCTTGTAGCAATAGCATTATAAATTTCTCTTTGCTTCTCTGTAAGTTTAAGCTCTTCATCTTCTCCTGTTTCCTGATTATATATACTAAAAAGACGTGAGGTCTCACTTACGTCTCTAATTGTTATCAATGGATTGTTCATCAACGTCCCCTTTCAAAACATTTAATTGTTCTTCTACATCAGCTTCTTCTACTATTTCTCCCTCTATTAAGCCACTCTTATCTAAAATCTCCCTTAAGAGTTCTGTCTCTCGTTTGTTGGTGACATCTAGGTTTACATTATCAGTATTATATCCTTTAAGTCCTATAGCCAATTTAAGCTCTCCTAGTCTATTACCTGCCTTAGCTCTAATATCTTCAGCTAAGAATAATGCTAGATTGTCATCTGTTAATCCAACTTTCTCCATATAAGCCTTAAATCCCTGTGATTCGGTCACTAATTTAGGGCATCTTGCTGTAGATGGACTACCCCCAGCTCTTAATATTGCATCTTTCTTATTAGGTCTATTGGTTGTTAAGACATTCTGTATAATATTATCAGCTGTCTTTCTTTGTAATGGTGTTGTTTCTACGTTATTCATTGCTTTTAATATAGGTGAGCATTTAGTTAATTAAAAGTAGAATATCTTTCCATTAGGCAGTTGAAATGTTCCTCTTGTCCACGCCTCATTGAACATACTAGGTATCCAACTCCAGTTAATAGTTGATAGTTGTCGTGCTTCTTCTGACCTTTGTATTCTTTCCTCTATGGCATCAAAATTTCCTTTATCAAGATTTTCTAGATTCAACTTGACTATTCGTAGTCTATCCTCTATCTTCTCTTTTTGTTCCTTTAGCCACTCTTGTCTCTCTAATTGCTCTAGCTTATACCGTTTAAGCTCCTCTTTAAACTTGTTAAGTTTCTCACTATTGATTTCATTATCAATCTCTTTGTTTATTGTTATAAGTTCTTTTGACATAATGTTTTCTTTCTAAGGGCTACTATTGCCCATTATTATGCCCACCTATATCTTTTTAAATCTTACGATTTATCCTATACTATAATTATATCATATATTTTACATTTGGTCAAATGTACTGTCAAGTATT
>CAYPMK010000082.1:0-2233 GCA_964411885.1 uncultured Bdellovibrionales bacterium | reverse complement strand
TGTTTGGGTGTAAAAGTCTTTCTAAAAGTGCTGCTTGTTGGGTTTTTCGCAAGAGTAGTGATTCATCGGGCTCTCCTGTCTGGTTAATGTTCACGGTATTGTTTTGTTGAGTTAAAACAAGTTGGTTTGGAAGCATTGCAATTCTTTGCTGGTCTAGTATAAGCTGACCTTCTAATACCGTGGCTTTTCTTTTTTCAATTTCTATTCGCTCTAAGGCGTTCACGGTATTTACGGCAGTTTGTGCAGTGGTAAGTTTTTCTCCGTCAGACAAGTCGGGGTTATCTAGTACCTCTTGTATTTTATCAATAGAGCTATCTAACAATTTAGCGATTTTTTCTTTTCTAATTATGTCTACGGTTACAATTCCTTTTTCCGCTATTATACTAAGGTTTGTGTCCATTACTTTTCCTCTAAATAATCTATTTCTGAAAGGAGAATTTTTGCTATTCTTTTTGAAAGAGTCTCCATTAAACAAGTATATTCTGTTTGTTCTACCATGTCAAAAAGTTTCTTTAGGTCTTCACAAGGGGTAAAGATATACTGGCGGATATTAGTGTCATACTTTACCGAACCCTCTAGTAGGCCAAAGCCATCGCCATTGTTTTCTTTATAGCTTTGTTGTACTGCTAATAATACATTTGCTTTTTTAAGGTGAAAGTTAGTAATTACAGGGTATGAAGGCTGATTTTCCATAATGTTTTATACACTCCATGAATATTTTTTACTGTTGGTTTTTTTTCTGTATCATTGTTTACAATATCATTAACTCTCTCTTCAAAAAGAGTTTCCAAGCTTTTTGTGGTGTTTAGTGCCTCAATTAAATTTAGCCACAATGGCAGTGTATCGTTTTTTGGATATTCCATTTGTTAACTCCTTACAAATTATTTCTGCTTTTTCATATCCCCCGAGTTCGTATATAGCGCATGCTTTGGTTAAGCACGTAATTTCTTCTAAGGTTGGTACTTTTATAGTCATTCCGCCAAAAACACTGATAAACTCAAGCAGATTCTTTTGGGGTAGGACTATTCCTAACATAGAATAAGGGAAATTTTTTTGTATTTTACTTTGTCTTGCCATCACTTTTAGAATTAGTTTTTTATCTGCCTGGTTCATACACTTCCCCCCGTGTTTTTAGTCTTCTGAATATGCTATGCACCAGATTAAGTATCTTGCACCTAAAAGGACACACGCTTTATGTTCTTTATACAATAGTTTTTTCGTAGCCAAATAATATAATATTTCATAGTGGAAGGGGTCAAAGTCGTCAGGCAATTTTTCCAATGAATATAAGATATTTTTAGGAGTAATGGAGGCCCTTAATAAAATTCTATCTTCAAAGTTTGTAGGGTCTACTCTATCAATTAAAGAGCCGTCTTGACGATAATTACACAACTCCCCTAGTTCATCATAATTTATAACTGTCTTATTGTACTCTATTAACCACCATCTTACCATTTCATTTGCATATCCCATCCAGGAGTATACTGGACCATGCAATTTTCTTTTAGTATTAGGATATTCTTTTGTTAAGTCATATCCTCTTCTGGTCATTAGCTTAACCGCACAATAAGATAAGAAGCCGTCAATTGAGCCCTCATACCCGTTTTCTCTAATTGCTACGCCATTGCCTTTGAGATAACCTTTTGCACTTGCGGCAATTGTAGCAAGAGTTTTTGCTATCTCCCACATATGTGGGGTGTTTCCAATCTCCATATTTAACATTTCTGCGTTCATTTCGGCGATTGTTTGTTTATATTGGGTTTTTTCAATTGTTGTTTGGTTTTTCATATTACCCTTATTTTAGCCTACTTTCCATTATGTGTCAAGTGGGGAACTAAAAAAATAGACTTTTTTTTGACACTGCTATTTTTTGTCATTCGCCCATATTATGGTATACGAAATTCCCACATTTTTTGCACAAAATTCTATACAAATTTGATTTTTGAATTTTTTCGTATATTGTAGTATAAGCGGTTCGTCACAGGAGGCATATTGTGGACGGTTATAGACTTTTAGCATTTTCAATTATAACACAAGCAATTCAGGACTATGCAGAGGCGCTAGAAAAAGCGGCTAATATTGAAAAAGAGAAGAAAGAGGTTGCAATGTCCAAAACAAACTTAAAACTAATCTCTAAATTACTCTCATTAGAAACTACTTTTCAACAAAATCAATTTATACATAATATGAAATTATCGGCAGGGCAAAAGGCAAGTATAAAAAGATATTTATA
>CAYPMK010000081.1:0-2462 GCA_964411885.1 uncultured Bdellovibrionales bacterium | reverse complement strand
CTCCATTCAATTATTTTTTTACCCCAGTACATTCTCATATACCCGTGCATTTTTCCGCTTACCAACATTTGTTTTTGTGCAGTATTCCAGTAAACATCATGTGTCTTAGCTTGCTCTAGTTCTTTAAGGCTGTATAGGTAAGACCGTTTGTCTTTTTTATGTTTATCTAGTGTTTTTTTTGCCCACTCTGGCAAACACTTGTAGTTGTCGTAATCGTTGTTGTAGTAGACAAAATTAAAGGCAAGTTCTCTTCTTACTATTAACTCCTCTAAAAAAGAATCGTTATCTTTCTCGGGGGTGTTTTTTAATTCAAGAGCTATTTGCAGTGTGGATATTTGCCCAAAATGTATGTAGGGACTCAAATGTGAAACATGATCTAAAGATGGATCATTCTTTAGTTCTGAATATTTTTTTAGTTTTTTTGTTTTAAGCTCTTCTAATAATTTTAATGCCTGTTTTGTCCCACCTTTGAACATTTTTGATGCTGGAACGGTGTTATCTATGTCTAATTTAGATAATATTTTTTCTGTTGTTTGTTCAAGATCTATTATTTTTATGTCGTGCTTGCATGGTTTTTTATTTAATATTTCTTTAATTGATAGAGGACTTAAATATTTTGTCATAGCACTTTTTATCTTTGGTCTTATCGTAGCGGCACTATATTCTTCTTTTTGAGAAGCTTCCTCTACAGGTACAATTAAATCTGTTTCTACTTGTACGACTGGACAAAAAGCTTTTTTAGCAATTTCTTTTCTCCATAGAATTTGAATATTAGTGTATCCATGGTCACAGATAAGGACTTTTGCTTTTCTTGATAATTCTATTACAAGATCTGCTGGCTCTCTTATAGCGACGATAAATGTTATTCCTCTTTTTTTGAATTCAGGGCTTAATTCTTTTATTCCTTCTAACATGAATGTATAGTGCCTAATGTTTGCTTCTGGGTATTTGTTGCTTAAACCAAAGCACACCATCAATGGAAGTTTATGTTCGTTAGCTACATTTATTGCATGAGCAAGGGCATGGTTATACATTATCCTTTGAGAAGCCTGCATCCAATATAGAACATATTCAACAGGGGCATCATTATCATGAGTGTTTAATACTTTTATTCTTTCTTTTTGTATCATATTATTAGATCCATTATATTGGAGGAAATATGAAAAACATAGCCACATTTGCAGCGGGGTGTTTTTGGGGAGTTGAATCTATAATAAAAAAGATACCGGGTGTGATTGAAACTAGGGTTGGTTATACTGGAGGTACGGTTAAAGATCCAACATATGAGATGGTAAAAAAAGGTGATACGGGTCATGCAGAGGCTGTAAGAATAGTCTTTGATCCTCAAAAAATAACATATCAAGAGCTATTGAAGTATTTTTTTAGATTACACGATCCAACAACATTAAATAGACAGCAAAACGATATTGGGTCTCAGTATAGGTCTGCTATTTTCTATCATGACGAAGAACAAAAAAAACTTGCTCTTAAAGTTATAGAGGAAGTAGAGTTATCCAAATTTTGGCAGAACAAGATACTTACACAGCTTGAGCCTGCGGCTGTTTTTTATGATGCAGAAGAATATCATCAAAACTATCTTGATAAGAATCCTGGGGGTTATAACTGTCATTATTTGCGATAATTTAATAACTAATGTAATATATTAAAAAAGAGGGGAGGTAATACTATGTGTGGTAATGTTGGTGGTATAGATAAACTTTTAAGAATAGTCACTGGAGTTGTACTTCTTTATTTTGCTTTTGATGAAGGTTATTGGTGGGGATGGATAGGCCTTATTCCTTTACTTACTGGCCTTGTTGGTTTTTGCCCTTTGTACAAAGTGTTTGGAATAAGCACCAAGAAGAAGGGTGGCGATGGTGGTTGTTGCTGCTGCGGTTAAGTTAGGGGGCATCTTTATATGGAACAATTAGAGAGGATACTTGATATTGTTAACGGATATGTGTGGGGTATCCCTCTTCTTGTATTGTTGTTTGGTACTCATATTTTTCTTACATTCAGACTTGGTTTTATACAAAAACATATCTTTAGAGCCATAAAACTTTCTGTTACAAGACACAAAGAAGGTGATGGAGAGATAAGTCATTTTGGCGCTCTTGTCACTGCGCTTGCGGCTACTATAGGCACAGGCAACATCGTTGGCGTTAGCACCGCCGTTGCGGCAGGTGGACCGGGAGCAGTTTTTTGGATGTGGCTTACAGGTGTTTTTGGAATAGCTACAAAATATTCAGAGGCTGTGTTAGCTGTAAAATATAGAGTGGTAAGGGCAGATGGTACTGTTGCTGGTGGCCCAATGTATGCTCTAGAGAATGGTCTGGGGTTAAAGTGGCTTGCAATTATATTCGCTGTATTTACTGCAGTTGCGGCTTTTGGGATAGGCAATATGGTTCAAGCAAATTCTATTTCTGTAATGTTCCAAGAAAGTTTTTCTATTCCAAAATGGG
>CAYPMK010000080.1:0-2520 GCA_964411885.1 uncultured Bdellovibrionales bacterium | reverse complement strand
GGTTACTGGCCACTTTATAGGTACAATCCAATGCTTGCAAAAGAAGGCAAAAACCCATTCATATGGGAATCTAAGGCTCCAACAATGGATTACATAAATGATTACGTTAAAACAGAGGGTAGATTTAAATCTCTTGCTAGTATCGTGCCTAACGAAGTAGAGGCTATATTTAAGGATGCTGCGGCAGAGGTAGAAAGAAGACGCAAGGTTTATGAGCGTCTCTCTAAATGTGAGTAACAGTTAAGAATAGCTTATAGTGATATCAATTTTATCTGTATTTATGTGGCTCTGATATAAAATATCAGGGCCACATGATTATTATCTTGAATTTTTTACATGGTTTTTGGTAGAATGCGCCCCAATGACAATACCATTCATTAAAAGGGCATATTTTTATGTTATTTTGTTGTCCCTTGTTTGTGCACCACTTTATGCACAAATAAAAGAAGATAGATATGGTAATAAATATTATTACGACAAGATAGACAAGAACATTAACAACCTAAGAGTGCTATTTGTTAGTGATCCTCACGGCAATACATATAAAATATCACAGTTAGTTGGATACAAGAATGATATAGAAAAAAAACACCCAGAAGATGCAACTTTACTATTATGGGGTGGAGATGAGCCTAAGGGTTATCCAATATGGGGTTTTAGAAAAAATGAGATAGGTTATGCTCTTTGGGCAAAGCATGCATACGCCGCTGTGATAGGGAACCACGATCTTATTCATTATCCTCTGGATAATATAGATAGATTAATAGAAAAAAAAGGGCTCCAATTTATTGCAACTAATATAAGTAGTGTAAATAATAAGGATACCAAAAAGAAGGCCTATCCATATCCGAGATATAAAATAGTAGAACTTGCTGATGGAAGAAAAATACTTATACTTGGTATGGTAACACAAAGTATAAACACCGACGATAGAATATCCAATAAAATATATATGGAAACCCCAAGTTCTGAGTACAACAAGATACTAACCCAAGTTGAAACAATTTATGGTACTATCTCAAAAGTATTTCTTCTTGCTCACTTTGAAAGAAGATTAAGTCCAGAAAAAGGAGAAGACCTAGAGACTTTTGTTAATAAGATAGAGAACAAGAATGTTCTGGTTTTTAAGGGACATGATCACAAGGACGGAACATATTTCCTAAAAGTAGAAGGAGCTTTAATACCAGTTATAGAGACTGGAGAATCTCTTAACTTAATTAAATATGTAAAGATGTCTGCACAAGATCTTGAGTATAAGGGGCATCTTGACATTGATGTAAGAGGACTTTCTCCAGATAAACAGACCAATATTTTCATAAACAACATGAAAAACAATATCCCTATACCGTTAAAGTATGATGTGTTGTCTGAATCTCTTTTTGATGGAAGCGATCATTCTTGGCATTTTAATAGAGCTGAAATAGATGCTAGACCAGAGGATCCTCGTGAAATAATATTAAATACTTCTGTTACAGCGTTAGTGCTTGATGCGTATCGTTATGTAGCCAACTCCAACATGGCGATGCTTGAGTCTGGAAATGTTCGTTCTGGTATACCCAAAAAGAAAAATGTTACAGGCATGGACATATACAAGGTTATACCGTTCGAAAATGATATTGTTGTATCAGAGATTCTAGGCGCTAGGATAGAAGAGATCATTAATGAGAATTATAAGAGTGGCGAACAAAGAATACTTATAAGAGGTGTTGTTCAAGTCTATGATGAAATTAATGATAGGCTGGTAATAAAAAAAGTATATGATCCTTCAATTAAAGACTATAAGATATTCGATCCCAAACTTACTTATACTATCTCATCAATAGATCATTTTGCAAAGAAACATTCATTAAATATTATAGACGAAAATACTGGTTGGAAGGATTACTTGGCAATAATAAGTTATATTCGGGCTAAAAATAAAATATATAGAGATAAAAGTTGGATAGCAAAATATCATGAAGATTATTATCTCTGTAATGTAAGCAGAAATGGCAATAAGGATATCACTAGAAGTTCATACGACGTTAATGATCCTATCTTTGATAAAGTTAAAATTGACTCAGATAAGTATTATAGAACTTATACCAAAATGAGTATAGAACAAATGACAGAAGAGTTAGATGTTATTATACCTGAATTAAAAAAACTTAATAACGGATATCTTTTTGGACTTACACCAGCTGATGATGCAAAAGATGCAAAAGATCTCCTTTCATCTATTGTAAATATTTATAATGTATGGGGCAATTTATTTCCACATGAAAGAAACTTGAAGGTAATCTACGATATTCACGGCACCAATACTGATGCAGCATATAATGATTGGATGTTAAGGCTGAGAGCATTTATCTTGCTGAGTAGGCTTTTTAGAGAACTTTATCCAGAAAATCCAAGAACAGCAGATGTTTGGGGCCATTATGTTGACCTGCGTATTAAAAGTGATGAATTTGTAAGTAAACGTTCAAAGAAAAAAAATAAAAGTATAAATAAAAATACGATTAATATTGTATCTACACATCA
>CAYPMK010000079.1:0-2562 GCA_964411885.1 uncultured Bdellovibrionales bacterium | reverse complement strand
GGCTAATATGGCAGATTTTAAAAAACAAAATAAAGAATTTGAAAGCAAAATGGATAACACTAAAGTAATGGACGACGAAAACGGTCAACGGATGGCTGTAGGAACTAATCCGCTTAATAGCGCAAAGGCACTAGAGGCACTTAGTAGTGTATTTGGTAGTGCGTTGAGTGGGAACAACACAGCAGAAATTGAACAGTCTTATGATAATTTAAAACGAAATAGTATGGTATCTGCGCCATTTGCTACTATGATGAAAAGTCCTACATTTAATGAAATAGCTAGTGGTATAAAACCTTATGCAGTTGGAGAAGATATACAAAAAGCATTTACAAACCCTGCTGCAATAGATGTTGAAAAGAATAAAGAAGTCTATAAAAATTTACTTGAAAGATACAAGCAGTCTATAGAAGCAAAGAAAGCAGGCAGAGGGGCAGAAGAGGGATTAAGAAAAGAGCTTGCTCCTCACGTAAAAAGAATAACAGATATTGACACTTCTTATAATAAGATTTTAAAGGCTTCAGAAAGTCCAAGTGCAGCAAATGATATTACAATGGTTTTTAACTTTATGAAATTGCAAGATCCGGGTTCTACGGTTAGAGAGGGTGAGTATGCTACTGCTGCAAATGCCGCTGGTATCCCTGACAGAGTACGTGCTATGTACAATAGAGCTTTAAAGGGAGAAACTTTATCTCCACCACAAAGAGCAGACTTTACTGCCGCCGCCAGAAATACATATCTTGCAGAGAAAGAGAACTATGAAAAGATGATTTCTGGTTATAAGAAAGTTGCCAGCAATACAGGTGCAGATTGGAGCAATATAGACGTTTATCAGAGTGATAGACAGGGGTTAAAAGCAAAACCGACAGTTACAGTATCTAATGGAAAAGAAACTCTTATAATACCAGCAGAAGATTTAATTGCGGCTAAAAAAGATGGATATAATGAGGTGAAATAATGTCAAGTTGGAGAGATAGAGCAGTAAAGGTTGATAAAGCTCCAGCACAACAACCAGCAGAGCCTAAAGTAAGTTCATGGAAAGACAGGGCTGTTTCTGTCGGGGATCAAACCCCATCTATGAGTGGGCTAGAGGGCGCATGGGATACGGCAGAAAAGACTGTAGCAAAGGCACTAGATGTAGCCTCACCGATATTAGAGCCTATAGCTAAGTTTTCAAAAACTGTTACAGATCCTATAATAGAGGGATCTAAGAAAACAAATCTTGGCGCTTTTTATAATATATTAAAAGATAAAGTTAGCGAGGCTATGCCTGGAAGACCTAGTGACATAGTGCCATCTATTTATAGCAACACAGGTGAGGGCTTTAAGTTAAAAAAAGAGGGCATATTTGACCCTACATACAAGGAAGCTCAGGACACTATGGAAAGGATGGTACTAGATCCTATGAATATTATGTTGCCTGCCGCAACTAACGTATTTGGTAAGGTTATAAAGGGAGCAACCAAGACTGTTGCCTCTGGCTTAAGTGGTTTGCCAAAGAAAGTTATAGAAACATATTTATCAAAAGCTGACGATGTTAATAAACTGATAACCAGCACACCTGACGAATTACCAAATAAGGTGTTTGAGAAAGTTAAGACTAAAATAAATGATGCTGTATCGGTTAAGGGTAAACAAATAAGTGAGGTTATAAAAAAGGCAGGTAGCAATGTTGATGTTAGTGTGGTTAGAAAATCTTTTGATGATTTGTTAGATAAATTAGAAGAATACTATTATAAAAACCCCAACGAAGTAACCATGAAGCAGTATGAAACAGCGCAAAAGATAAGAGATAATTATTTTGCTAAGGGTGTAAACACTCTTGATGCCGACGCTGCTTTTAAAATGCAACAGGATATGAAAGATTTAATGCGTTTATCTTCTAAGACTGAGATTGGTAGTTCAATAAAAGACTTACCCGTAGGGGCAAAAAACATAACTGATGCTGCCAATAAGTCATATCATGCTTTAAATGAAGAATTTAAGAAGATAACAGGTGGTATGTCTAAGAAGTTAAAAGATGAGTATTCAAGATATATGGAGCTACAAGACATGGCAGACGGGTTGTTTGGTAGTCCAGACAAAACTTTTAAAACACTAAAGACTGCGAATAACAAGGCTAAGAAAAATGTTAAAGTAAAGATAAAAGAAATAGACAAAGAATTTGGTACAAACATATCCCCAGACGTAGATTTGATGGAAGCATATACATACTTAGAAGATCCGTCTATTACACCAATATCAAGTGGTGGTACTACTTCAACTTCAAGGACTTTAACTGGTGCTGGTATTGGTGGAGTTATTGGTGGTGGAACAGGGTCTTTCTTTGGTATGCCAGGCGTTGGTGCTACTGTGGGATCTACGATTGGAACAATGGCATCGTCACCTGCGGCAGTTAAGAGATATATGGACTTGTTGTTAAAATATAAAAGCCTAAATAAGTTGCCTAGCACTTCTGTGCCTATTTATAGGGGAGCAGTTGAGGGTGGCAAAAAGAAAGAGGATTAGTATGTTAAAGCTTTGTATTAGTCTTGCGTTCCAAACTTGTAAGGCGATCTGTAATTA
>CAYPMK010000078.1:0-2660 GCA_964411885.1 uncultured Bdellovibrionales bacterium | reverse complement strand
AACTCTATGCCAAAAGGGGAATAACTGTGTAATTTAACGTCCTGCCAAGTGGTGTTGCTAGTGCGGATCTTTGCATTAATAGCTTCTCTACCCATAACCCTTTCGCCATGAAAAGGACTGTGAATTATTTCGCTTTCTTTACTTACAAGAGTGCCGAGCTTTTTAACCATCAGACCCCCCCTACAAAGAACGTAAAGAATTATCCTGTGTTATGGCAAAAGGGTCAAGCAGTTGTTCAGTTCTACAAAATACTATCGAGGGTTTTTGTCGGTTACTTGTGTTCTTTGCCACTTTTTAATATATTTTATACCTTTTAGGGTATAAATAACAGCTGTTTCTTGTTATAAAACTCCTTATAGGGTATAATTAAGATAATTTTATACCCTATAAGGTATTGTTTTTATGTTTTTATACCTTATATGATATAATAATTTGAATTAATGCTTGCAATTATACCCGATGTGTGATATTTTTGACTATATGGAAGCTAATATTTTAAAAAGACATCTGCAGAACGTATCTATACCCGTTAAACAACTTCGCTTAAAAAATGGTCTTACTCAGGTAGAGTTTGCCAAAAGGGTTGGGGTTGGTTTGCGTTTTGTAAGAGACGTAGAGCAGGGTAAAATAACAATACGTGTAGACAAGTTAATGTTGCTCTTAGATTTTTTGGGCTATCACTTGGAGTTAACAAGGAATGAGTATGTTAAGGAAAGGAAAAGTTCTATATAAGGGAGAGCTGGCAGGCTACCTGTTTGAGACTGCCGAGGGCTTTACTTTTGAATATGATCAAAAGTTCCTTAATAAAGAGTTGGCGATTTCTGTTTCTTTACCAACAAATCAAAGAATATATTATTCTAAAGAACTCTTTTCCTTTTTTAAGGGGCTGCTCCCAGAAGGATGGTACTTGAACATAGTAAGCATGACACAAAAGATAGACGAAAAAGACCATTTTGGACTCTTATTGGCGAATGCCAATATAGACACTATAGGGGCTGTAACAGTTATAAGGATGGAGTGATGATATGAATAAAGATATTTGTAAAAAAATGTTCAGATCCTCAAACTGTCCTAAGATCAATTTTGCTCTTAGTGATGTAATGCAACAGGCACAAATACAGGCAGGCAAACTTTCAATTTCTGGCGTACAACCAAAACTTTCCGTAAAACTTAGTAGAGCTACTGGTTCTTTAGTCGTTGCTGAAAAAGATGGTGAATATATACTAAAACCTCAAACACAGGCTTTTTTAAACATACCCGAGAACGAACAGTGTTGTATGGACATTGCTTTTGAACTGGACATAGAAGTTCCGCATCATTGTTTGTTACCACTCAAAGACAAAAGTCTTGCTTACGTTGTAAAACGTTTTGATAGAAATGGATTAGAAAAGATCCACCAAGAAGATTTTGCTCAAATATTAGGACAAGACAAATACAATGGTTCTGTAGAACAGATAGGTAAAAAACTTAAACAAATATCATCTGCGCCCGGTTACGATTGTCAGCTTTTTTTTGAAAGGGTTGTTCTTAATTTTATTTTAGGTAACGGAGATGCTCACTTAAAAAACTATTCCATTTCTTACAAAGACACAGGTATACGATTGTCTCCAGCTTATGATATTGTTTGTTCTAAATTGGTTATTGCAGACGAAGAAGATTCTGCACTCACAATTAATGGGAAAAAACACAAATTATCTTTAGACGATTTTAACAACTTTGCGGAATATTTGAATGTGCCAACAAAAGTACGTTATGAAAAATTTAAATCTAAATTTGCTGTAATATCTAAGATAGTTAATAAATCTTATCTTACAAAACATAAACAAAAAGAGTTTTTAGAAATAATCCGTTACAGAATGGGTATTTTAGAACTGCTCTAACTTTTATACTATTGAGCAGTATATCCACCGTCTATAGAGACTAATGAGCCCGTCATGAATGATGAGCTGTCTGAGAGTAGAAAAAGCACTAGATTAGCAATATCTTCTGGCCTGCCAATTCTTCCTAAAGGGATAACGTTGTTTTCTTCTTGATGGATGGTGTCTATCTCAACGCCCGTTTTATTAGCATAATTTTTTACAGCATTATCGTATAGTGGTGTTTTAATTGTTCCGGGACATACACAATTTATTCTTATCCCAAATTTTGCGCAGTCAAGAGCTGTACTTTTAGTTATTTGTCCTATGGCACCTTTAGTTAGTCCATATGCAAAACTATTTTTCTTACCAATAAAACATTGATCTGAACCCATCAATACGATGTTGCCGGTTTTTTGTTTTTTCATAGTCGGTAAACTTAACTTTAAAACATAAAAAATACCTTTTAGATTCACAGACAAAACTTTTTCAAAATCTTCCAAACTAGTATTTTCTAAATTTTGCGAGAGGTGAATTCCTGCATTAAGGAACATTAAATCTATTTTATTTTCTTTTTTTATTACATGGTTGACGGCTTTTTGTACCTGAGCAAAGTCTGCAACATCACATTCAATAAATTCAATGGTTTTATTTAAAGGTTCTCTGTTAATATCTAAGATGTAAACTTTTGCTCCAGCCTCAGCAAGTTTTAAAGCCGTAGTAGCACCAATACCCGTAGCACCACCAGTAATTAAAGCAACCTTATTGGTAAAGTTCATAGCTTAGCCTCTCTTTAAGGAAGTA
>CAYPMK010000077.1:0-2755 GCA_964411885.1 uncultured Bdellovibrionales bacterium | reverse complement strand
CTACTACGACAATACCCTTATCATTGACAAAGCCCCATTTGCCGTCTTTTTTTATCCTAGCAAAACCATTCATTACTATATAGGCCTCATCAAATTGTGGTTCTAGAACATAATTTCCTTCTTTGTTTATAAAGCCCCACAATCTGCCAACTTTTACAGCCGCTATGGAATCTGGTGTATCGTCTGGAAAACATAATACATCATTGTATTTTGCCTCTATAACAAAATTATTACCTACACAATAACCATAAAGTTTTGTTTCTTTGTTTTGACAACGTTTAAGGTCCTGAGCAAAAACAGAACACGTTGTAATAAACAAACCACTCAATAGAATATTTTTAATCATAATATTCTACACCTAGGTGAGTAATAAGTTCTTCACCCATAGCGTAACGAAGATTGTTCTTTAGTTTTATTAACTGTATGAACAAGTCGTGTTCTGGGTGTAAGCCTTTAGCTGCCATCGGAGACTTATAGTAGAAAGACAACCATTCTTGTGTCCCTCTATAACCTGCTCTCTGTGCAAAGTCTGTGAACAAAGCAAGATCTAATGCAACAGGGGCCGCAAGTATAGAATCTCTACACAAGAAGTTAACCTTTATCTGCATTGGCATACCCATCCAACCAACGATATCTATGTTGTCCCAGCTTTCTTTATTATCTCCACGAGGAGGATAATAGTTTATTCTTACTTTGTGATAAAGATCATTATAAAGATCAGGATAATGTTCTGGCTGAAGTATGGTATCAAGAACAGAAAGTTTTGATACTTCTTTTGTTTTAAAGCTTTCTGGGTCATCAAGAACTTCACCGTCTCTGTTACCAAGTATGTTAGTAGAGAACCAACCATTAACACCAAGCATTCTTGCCTTAAAGCCCGGAGCAAGAATGGTCTTCATCAATGTTTGGCCAGTCTTAAAATCTTTACCAGAAATAGCAACTCTATTTTCCATTGCTAATTCCTGTATAGCATCTACGTCAACACAAAGGTTTGGAGCACCATTACAGAAAGGTACTTTCATCTTTAATGAAGCATATGCATATATCTGAGAAGGAGCTATTGCAGGATCGTTATTCCTTAAGCCTTCTTCAAAGTTCTTTAAAGAAGAATGAGCTTTTGATTGTTCTCTATAAGCTTCTGTAGAAGCACACCACACCATGACAAGTCTTTCGCAATTATTGTTCTTCTTAAAATCCTCTATGTCTTTCATTAACTGTTCTGCAAGGTCCATTTTTGTTTTACCGGTCTTAACATTTGGGCCATCGATTCTTTTTACGAACTCTTTACTAAAAACGGCCTTCATCGGTCTAATAGATTCCATATATGGTCTTATCTTTTCAAGTTGAGCGTCTGTAAGAACACCGCTGTTCTTTGCTGCTTCATAACAATTATCTTCGTATATATCCCAACCACCAAAAACTATATCGTTAAGGTCTGCAAGTGGAATAAAATCCTTTATTAATGGCTGACGATTATCTGTTCTTTTACCAAGTCTTATGTGGCCCATTTGGGTTAATGAACCTATTGGAGCACAATAGCCCTTTCTAATAGACTCAACACCAGCTATGAAAGTAGTTGCAACTGCACCAAGTCCCGGAATTAAAATACCAAGCTTTCCTGTAGGTTTCTTAAGATTCTTTGCGTGACCTTTTTCCATGATAGTAATGCTCCGTAATTGTTTATTAGCCCGAACTCCAAAGTGGGGCGCGGACAAGAGTCCTTTTATTCCATTAAAAAAGGCCTGTCTATTAAAGTTTTAGAGCAGTTTTTTTGAAAGTTTCTTTGCTTTATTAATTATAGAGGCTGAAATCAACTCTGTTTCATCAATTCCAACGGTCCCAATGCAGAGTTTTCCAACGACCTTTGCACCAAGAACACTAGCCAAGAGCTTTAAAGACTTAAGGGCCCCTGTAAATATTGGTATTAAGAACCCGGGGGCTGCAGAACTAAGTACTACAACTGCTTTCTTTGTTTTAATCTTGTTCCTTAGTGTTGGTGCTTTTCTTACACCCCAAGGCCAAAAAGCAAAAGGAATTGTCCTTTCCATGAATCTTCTTGTAATAGCAGTTACATTTAAAAAGTTAACAGGAGAAACCAATATCATCCCGCCACAAGCATCTACTTCATTAAGAAGGTTTTCCATATCGTCATGAATAACACATTTACCTCTTTCTAGTCCCTGATTTTGTGTGCAAGCTCTACAATTTGTACAAAATTTTATATCTTTATCTAACAGATATATTTTTTTTGTTTCTACTCCATACAAAGAAACTTCTTTAAGCATCTCGTCTACAATATTATCTGTGACGTGGCCCTTTCTATACGTTCCAATTATAGCTAGAATTTTTTTCTTCATATATTTGTAATTGTATCGTCTTAGAATCTTTAAGAAAAGATGTTTTTTGACAAGCACAGCTATTTATGTGTTATAAAGAAATTTCAACCCCTAGATATTAACACTTCAACAATAGGAGGTTTAAATATGGTAACAGTAATAATCCCAACCCTTAATGAAGAAAGTACTATAGGCAATGTAATAAAAGGAGTAATGAGAGTTGAACAGGTATCAGAAGTAATAGTGGTAGATGACAAATCCATAGACCATACTGTAAAAGAAGTAAAAAAAACCGGAGCAAAAATAATCACAAGCACAAAAATTGGGAAAGGCGCATCTATGATGGATGGCCTTAGTTTTGCCAGTAACGATATTGTTGTATTCCTTGACGGAGACATAGATCCATATCCAAAAAATAC
>CAYPMK010000076.1:0-2758 GCA_964411885.1 uncultured Bdellovibrionales bacterium | reverse complement strand
TTATTTACAGTAACTATCTTGTCCAATTTAAAATCATTAAGTGTTTTTTGCATCTCGTCTTTAGTTGTTTTTGATAACTTGGCTATCTTTAAAGAGCCAAGACTGTCTGCCATACCAACAGCCTCAAAGCCAGCATTACTTATTATTGCAAGGTCTTTGCCTTTCAAGTTAACATCGGTATTAAAACCAACAAAAAGTTTTAAGATATCCTCAAATTCATGAAAACTTTCAACTATACATGCACCAGCCTCTTCCATAACAGCCTTATAGACAGAATAATCACCAGCTATAGATGCTGTATGTCCACTAGCGGCAGACATCCCTTCTAAAGACCTACCCCCTTTATATATAAGGACGTTTTTGCCTTTTTGTTTAAGAGCTCTAACGGCTCTTGCTGTTCGTATACCATCAAGTTCTTTAAAGCCCTCTATATAAACTGCCACCGTGTTTATATCTTTTGAATCCACAAAATAATTAAGATAGTCGCTAAAAGTAAGGTCCATCTGGTTGCCAATTGAGGCAGAATAATATGGAGAAAGCAAGGTCTTGCTTATCTTTGATATTATAAAAGCGCCAGATTGAGAGATAAATGCATATGGTCTTAGAACCCCATAATCCATTTTATTTTTAGGAATAAAGAAGGTGTCATAATTACCGGGCAAAGAGACCACTCCAAGACAATTACCACCTACGATCACTGGCCCTCTATCTTTTGAGGCCCTGCTTTCATGGATCATTTTTACTATTTCAGCCTCAAGATGTTTTCCTTCTTCTTTTTCTGCAAAACCGCCAGGAATAACTATTATACTTTCAACCTTCTTACTTTCTATGGCTTCTTTTATTACGTCCCCTGCCATGCCTGCACTAACAGCAAGCACCATAAGGTCAACTTTTTCTGGTAAAGTACTGACCGCACTAACACAAGTTACACCGTCTATTTTATCAATATCAGGTTTTATTACATAGAGTTTGTTCTTATCAAAACCTTTATCAATTATGTTATTAAGTATGATGCGCCCCATGTTCATCGTCTTATCTGAAACACCTATTACAGCAATGCTTTTTGGATGGAACAATTTATCAAGTTTTTCTGCGGGTCTTCTTGGAGAAAGAGGCTGTCTTACATCTATCTTCATTAGTCCATCTATTGCAACAAGCTCGCCGTCATCTGTTATAACAGCAGGATTTATCTCACATTCTGTTATTAAAATATTACTACTGTTGTCTTCATTCTCGTAAGAGAACGCTGAGCCGAGTTTTTTAAGTCCGTTAAGTAATGTTCTTAATTTATCGTCATCCAATAGCTTCTTTTTTTGTCTATCAAGGCCAGCTAATTTATAATATGCAGAACTTTTCTTTAAAGTATCTGTAAGCAGATCTTTATTGTCTGCACAGATAACGTTAAAAGCTCTATCCATTCTCTTGCCAAAGAATTCTGTATCTATACCACCAACACCAAAACCAACAATAGTTCCAAAATCCTTGCTGTTGCGTACAGAACAAATTAATTCTCTACCAAAACTTGATCTATATTTTACTTTTTCTACTACTAAAAAGCCCCTAACATCATACTTAGCTGTTCGCTTTTTTATATCCTGTATTGCTGTACTTATATCAGCCTCGTTATTATTACAGAACACTACTCCGCCAAGTTCTGTTTTATGAAGTATTTCTGGAGAGACAACTTTTACGACTACTTCACTAGAAGATCCGCTAAGCTTTAGTGATACTTCTTCTGTAACACCTATGAATTTAAAATTTGGTGTTCGTATACCGAGTTCAGAGAATATTTCATATACCTCATGTTCCAACAAGGCCTCTCTTTTTTCGTTTTGAACTGTTTTTAATATTTTAATAATTTTATCCATAATACTCCCTATAATACCAAAAACCCCGAACAGCTCTAAATATCTGTTCGGGGCCTGTTATTTTTTTCCGATACGCAACAACCCTGAGAAAAATAATATATTGTATGGCAACATATGGCAAACAAAAATTAAGCCGTCTTGTGATTTTGTATAACTGTGATAAGTTCCAAAATAAATATGCATAAGATATGTTTAAATCACTTCAAAAATCCCCCTAAAGCATTAGCAATTGGGGTTTTTGACGGACTTCATCTTGGCCACCTAGACATAATAGGAGCATTAAAAAAACACGATATAAGCTCTGTTTTAAGCTTCTACCCACACCCAAGGCCCAAAACCAAATTAATATTATCTTTTTCAGAAAGATTAAGAAGGCTTAAAGACCTTGGGATACACCAAGTATTTATGATCACAAAAAAAGATGCTGTTTTTGGTATGAGCACAAAGGACTTTATAAAAAAGGTCCTAATAGATGAACTTTCTGTTCAAAACGTCATAGTTGGAGAAGATTTTAGACTTGGTAAAAATAGAGATACTAATGCCTTGGCGTTTCAAGAGCTTTGCTCAAAAGAGAATATAAATGTAGTTATAATAAAAGATCTTAAAATAGACGATAAAAAAATAAGCTCAACCACAATACGTGAATTTCTAGAAAAAGGCAGGGTATTAGAGTTAAAAGAACAATTAGGACGCTCTTACTCTATAAGCGGGATAGTCGCTAAAGGAAAAGGTATTGGTGGAAAACTTGGTTTTAAAACTGCTAACATATATCCAAGTAAGAAAATGTCGCTACCTTGCGAGGGAGTTTATAAAACTTCAACAAATATAGACGAGAAAGAATACAAAAGTGTTACCTTTGTTGGAGGACAAGATCGTACAGTAATAGAAAC
>CAYPMK010000075.1:0-2982 GCA_964411885.1 uncultured Bdellovibrionales bacterium | reverse complement strand
TGCTTTTTTTAAGAATTTTAGGAATCATTGAGATACATCTTTTATAAGCCTCTTTGTAAGCATCACACCAACACGTATCTATAAAGAAGGAAAGATCTAGTTTAGTTTTATTGTCATGAGGTAATACATGACAGAAAAAGAAATAACAACATTAAGGAAAAGAGTATGTTTGGCATATTCGATATCATCAAGGAATAAAAAATTCAATGAAGAGAAATTTTGTATCGCTTATAAAATAACACAAGAGATGCTTTATGCCTTCTTAGCAGTCTCAGGGATAGAAATCCAGAGTAAATTAGTAGCTTTGAAAAATGAAGAAAAGCTACCACAAAACAGAGAAGTGGTAATTGATGATATAACAGATACCTTTGCCTCCAGTTGCAACGACTTTGTAGCTCTTGAGCTTGGAGAGAAAGTTAAAAAAGAAGAAACCGAATTAACATCAAAGTTTGAATACACTAAGTATGTTCTCCTTCAAAAGATTATCACATTAAAAGCCTCTGAAAGGTCTCTAGAATTGTTAGAAAGAACAATGAGGAGATTTGCAATATGAAGACATTTAATGAAACCTTTATTCAGAGTTTAGCAAATAGGAAAATTTATATAAAAGCTGGTTTTACAAATGGAGGGTACTGTGTTAGTACTTTAGCAACTCTTGCCCTTTGTGTGGATAAAGAAGCCTTTTTTGAAGGAGCTGTATTTGCTTTTTGCTCCAGCTCTAAAAAGAGTATTCGATTTGTATTATGGGAAAATAATGGCTATTGGATGATAGAGCGTCGTATATTAACCAAAACCTTTCAATGGCCTAGAAACTGTAGAGAGAAGGAAGACCTTCAAGTTGCTGAGACAGAAATTAAGGTTCTTCTAGCAAGTCCAGATTATAAGTTCTAGAAAATATGTGATAATTATCTCTTTATATTGTAAATAGATATTGCACTTTTAAGTCTTTTGTGCTATACTTTTTAAATGAATGAGAAAGACGAAATAGCAACTTTAAAAGCAAAATTAATTGCTCTAGAAGTTGCTTTTGAAAAACAAAATATGATGCTTGAAAAAGCTAAAACCAAGAACCTTGAACTTGAAAATAAGAACAAGGTTCTTGATGTTAAAATTAAACAAGCTGAAAAAGATATAGATACTTATGCCGCTGTCAATTTGGTTTTAAGTGAAAACTTAAAAATTGCTAATATTATTGCATGGCTTTCGAAGAGCGAGAAGTTAACAGCTAAACAACTTAAAGACTTTGAAAAACTTCTTAATGTTAAAGATAAAGGCGATCTTGAAAATAAAAATGATATTGGCGAAAGTGGTAATACTGAAGATGACAAAAAGCCATCCAAAAAATTAGTAGAAATTAATCCTCCAAGGAAAAACAGAGGAAGACAAAAGAATACCAAAACCTGTGGTCGCGATATGACGCCTTTTGAGCTTCTTGATAATGAAGAGTTTATTAATGACTTAAAAACTCATAAAGATTTAGATCTTGAGTATATTTCCACCCTTGAATTTTTTAAAAATGAAGTACAATCCAAGATAGATTTCTATCCTTCTCACTACGCAACAAGAAAAGTTATTACTTGTTTATATAAAGACAGAGATGGAAAAATTGTTAAAGCTGAAGATCTTTTTCCACCAAGTATTATAGATAAAGGTAAATTAACCAATTCTATGGTAGCTGCTATTATTGTTGATAAAATAGCTTACACTTTACCTTTATACACTCAAGCTAAAAGAATTAATCTTTTATGTGGTTGTAATGCAGTTAATGTGCAATTACTAAGTAACGCTTTTCAAAAAGGTGCAGATGCCATAACTCCTATTTGGGAAGAGTTATATCATTATATAACTACTCGAAAAGCAATACATGGTGATGAGTCTCGTCTTTTGGTTGTAAATAATACAGCTAAAGGTAAATGTGCTTTAGGGCAAATGTGGGCTTTAAGTTATCAAGGTAATGGTCCTAAAGCTGCATATTTTAGGTTTTTCCCAGGGAGAAACAAAGAATATGGTGCAGTAATTATGCAAGAATGCAAGGGCTTAGCTTTTCAATCTGATGGTTACAGTGTTTATGCAGCTCTTGCTAAAGAGATAAATAAATTAGAAGCTGAAAAGATTAGAGGGGAAGAAGGCGATGAAGCTGCTGAAGAATTCCTTTTGCAATGCGATAAGATGATTACTGATGGTATCTTGCTAGTTGGTTGCCTTTCACATGCAAGGCGTAAAATATATCAGTGTTATGAAATTTATAAAGATATGAAAAACCCTGAGCTCGCTAATAAGTGTGCCTCGTTGCTATCTTTAATTGCAGAACTCTATAAAGTTGAGAAACAACTAAGACCTAAATATGCTGATGGTTCTTTAGATGAGAGTCAATTCTTAGAAGAAAGAAAGAAGTTAGCACTCCCTATTATGAAAGAGCTCAAGGCTAAAGCAGAGGCTTATTTACCAGAAGTTAAAGCTGCTCCTAAATTAGAGAAAGCTCTTAAGTATTTTCTTAATCAACATTCTTGGATTATTAATTACCTAGAATGCAGTGAACTGACGCCTGATAATAATTTTCAAGAACGTAATTTCAGAATTCTAGCCGCTGCTAGACGTTCTTGCTTCTTTGCATCTTCCATAACAGGTGCTGATGCTTGGGGTAAACTCTTAACTCTAACTCAAACAGCTATTCTTAATAATATTGATCCTCGTCTATATCTTAAGTATCTCTTTGATAAAATTGCTACCTTCTATAAAGATGATGTTAAAGCTAACGCTGTTGAATGGAGTAAATATCTTCCTTGGAATATTAACAAGGATGATTTATTAAAAAAACCCACCAAGTAAATTGTGTAAATAATTATATTAGATTTAGCCTTTTAAAAACTTAAAGTTTTTTCAAGGCTATTTTTGATATTCTTTTGACGTGTTGGTGTGAAGCTTACAGTAGAAGAACTGCTCAGTTAAAGACAGAAATGAATTGCCAAAATATCCATGACC
>CAYPMK010000074.1:0-3080 GCA_964411885.1 uncultured Bdellovibrionales bacterium | reverse complement strand
AATATTAGTGTTAATGAAGGTGTATCTTTTAAGGATGCAATAAAAGCGTATGAGCCTAATATATCAAATACGCCTAACTCTCAAAATACAAGTACTATTGATCCTATTTCAAGAAAGACATTTTCTATATCTGACTTTAATGATCTAGAACTACCACAAGACGTCGTTCCTTTGAGTGATCAAGAGGGTATGAAGATACTCTCTGTTAACACAGGTTTAGATTCCAGTAATTTAATGGATCATCTAGAAGTTTTAATGGAAAGGTGGAGTGAGCAAGATGGTGTTTTAACAGAAAGTGATAAAGATCTTTTGTTTGGTAGGTATGGGAAAAAGGGTATTTATGATTTTATATATCGTCAGGTACTAGAAGGTGGAGAGCAGATTACTGAAGATGTTAAGTTCTTCTTAATACTTTCTGGATCTGTGGCTTGGCATAATCAATCTTTAGCAGGTAGTAGTTTTGGTAAATTAAATATAGCGTCTATGGACCTCATCACAGATTCGTTCATTAGTTTTGGTATATTGGACCAAAATGTTATAGGGAATGCACTTATAAGTGAAAATATAAACAAACGTACTTATTTGACCAACAATAAGTATTTTGTAGAGTTCTTGAATGCAGGACTAAATGCTACAAAGAATTACTACAAGGCTGTGATAAAAAAGTGAAAAAAATACTACTAATTTCTTTGTTTTTAATTATTGCTTTTCCTTTGTACTCTCAGTCAAAAGAAAAAGAATACTTTGCTTTATTCAGCAATGCTGATGGTGAACAGTATTATACTAAAGCAAAAGCAGAACCTTTTTATAGTATGGAAGATTTCCTAAAAGTTTCCAGAAGATCAGAATACTATTTAGTCTGGTCATCTATGGTGAATATAGAGGATGGTAAGATAGTAAAGATATTTTATGATAGATCAAAAATACTGTATAGTTCAGAAGAACAAAGAGTTCTACTTTCAATAGCAAAATTTTTTGAGAAGAATAAAGAATTGTTCAAAGACGACTTTGAAATAGCTGCTTATATAGCTAAGCCTCTTTCTGTTGATCCAGAAATAGATATAGAATTGAAAGAATTAAAGAAAAATGTATCTGTGTTCTTGGATTCAGAAAAAAAAGATGAATCTTGTACTTTTTCTTCCCCATTCTCTGGTAACAATTTATCAAAGAACCTATATCTTGCCATGCTAGCAACTCAATTATTTGATTCTTTTTCTAAATTAGAAGCTGAGCTTAACAATATTGCTGAAACAAAGTACCTAGACCTTAGTTCTATCAAAGCATTCCTAGACCAATTCTCGTCATCTTTAGGCTATATGGAAAAGGAAGAAATAGCTAAAGGGCTAGAAGGTCTTTCAAGGATGTTTAGTTTAGATGTCACTATAAACATGGAAGAACTTAAGAAGGTAAAGGAGTCTATAGTTGAACCAAAAACTGAAGTCAAAAAACCAGTTGTAGAGAAGATCAAACCCCTACAACAAGAAATTAATTTAGCACAACAATCAGAGATAAAACAAAAGATAATAAATTATTATATTAATATTCTTCCTAATATTAGAGCTTCTTTACAAGGAAAAACCATACAAGAGATGGCTCATTTTTTAATAGTAGCAAATATTCCAAATGCAGAAAGAAAGAATTTTAGACTTGACCCAAAGTTGCTTGAAATACTTTTTGGTAACGAATGGAATAACTGGTCTGATGGTGTTATATCAATAGCATCTAAATATTCTAATAATAATATAATGCGTCTATTTTCCATAAGATTTATTGCTAATGCACCGCAGGATATTTTTTATTATGAGGATAAAGAAAAATTAAGAATAAAAAAGACAAGCTTGTCTGAATTTTTATCTAAACAAGGAGATTCACAAGTTGCTATTTTAAAGCATGTAGATGAGGGATTGTCTGATCCTGCTTGCAACAATGAAGATAAGGAATTACTGCCTGTGGTAGAAAAAAGATTACAAAATGTTAATAATGCAGCTTTTATAAAAAATAATTCTTCAATGATATTTTTAGATAATAAGATATTAGTACCTAAAAATGAAAAAGAAGCCATAGACCTAATAAAAACCTATACATTGTTGGAAAGTGAAGATTTATATGAACAACTAGATGCAGTTCTAAAGAAGATGAGTATTAAGACAGGTGTTATTTTTGGGCAAGAAGAATCTAAACTTTGGTTTAGGAAAGGTTTATATGAGTATTTCTCCGTTTTTTCAGAAAATATTGATAGTAATGACTCAAAAAAAGAAGATATAGATTTTGTTTTGTTAATATCGGGGATATTGGCTATAGATGCATCTACAAGAAGTTCTCTGCCTTTCTTAACCAGAAGAGACTATGATGATATATCGAGTTTACAAAGAAGGCTTGGTCTTGGGACGCCTGCTTGTTACAAATTCTTTGAAAGAGGCATGAGACCTTATAAAACTAGAGCTACTTATCAATTCTATTCTATTACAAAACAGACTTACTATAGAGCAGTTAAGTATTAAAAATTCCAGTTGCATAGGTTAACTACTCTGCCTATATTTAGTGCCTAATAACGAAGGGGACTATATATGGCAAAAAAGATAAAAGTTGGGTTACTTGGTTCTACTGGATTGGTAGGACAAAGATTAGTAGAAGTACTAACAGAACATCCTGTTTTTGAATTAAACACTTTGTTTGGACGTGATGATAAACACGGAAAACCATATTACGATGTGGTCAATTGGGTTTGCTCGTCTAAATTAGATAAAAAAATGGCAGAAAAAAGGATCTGTTCTATAGATGATGAAAATGCCTGTAAAGGAATAGAACTTTTCTTTTCTGCACTTTCTGCAGAAGCTGCCGACGTAATAGAACCAAAACTTAGGACTAAAGGTTTTGGAATTGTATCTAATGCAAGGTCATTTAGGATGAAAAAAGATGTCCCTTTGCTGGTGCCAGAAATAAATGCTAACAGTATAGAACTTGTAGCAGAACAAAAGAAAAAATATAATGGTGGTTTTATAGCCACTAACCCTAATTGTAGCGCAATAGGAATTAGTCTTACACTTGCACCAATACAAAAAGAGCTTGGTCTTGAGAGT
>CAYPMK010000073.1:0-3112 GCA_964411885.1 uncultured Bdellovibrionales bacterium | reverse complement strand
TCTTAAAACACCCTTAAAATCCAACGACTTGCATCGTCTTTTCTGCTTCTGGGGCTAAATTGGGGCTAACGACCTCGTTTCAAATGAATAATAAAAATATAATTTTACATCTAGGTCACGCTTTGCTATATTGTATCCTGTTTGTAAAATGAAGATAGATAAACTAAAAGCAAAGCTAAAAGATGTATTTAAAGCTGAAGATGCTGAAGCTCTTGGTGTCAGTAGACAACTTCTTAAGCACTATACAGGAACAGGACTTATACAAAAGACAGCACATGGCTTTTATCGTTTTACAGGAACTGAATCTATAGACTTTGTTGAGATTATAAAAGAAAAACTAATAATGATTCCTTCTGCTGTAGTTGGGCTTAAAACTGCTCTTCAACTTTATGATCTTACAGAAGAGCTAGAGCCCAAGATACATTTGATAGTCCCAAAGGAAAATGTTCCTAAGATAAAAATAGAGGATGTTGTTCTTCATAGATACAAAGGTGATGTGTATAAAACAGACGTAGTAAAGATAAATAAAATACCTGTTACGTCTATGGAAAGAACTATAATTGATCTACTCAAGGAGGGGGCTTCTATCTCTTTTATTCTTAAGATAATTGAAACAGCAAAACATTATAATAAAACAATATCGACAACAAAACTAAAAAAACTTTCTAAAATATTTAGAACAAAGACAAAAATAAAACAACTTTTTGAGGCATGGATTGAATGAAGTGGATAGAAAGCGAAATCTATTTAAAATTAAAAGAAGAAGCTCAAAAATATGGAATACATATTACTCAAACACAATTGTTGTTAGCTCAGGAAAGATTTCTCTCAAGGTTGATGAGTCTTGATGAAGGTAAATATTTTGTTTGGAAAGGTGGAAGTCTGATTCTTAGAAAGTATTCTTCACTCGACAAGCCAAGATTTACGATTGATATAGACCTGCTTACAAAGGGCTTGGCTATAAAAGAAACAGAGGCTGTATTTCTTAAAGCAATCAATATTGACTTAAAAGATGGTTTTAAGTTTTATGATATAAGTAAAAATAATATGCTCAGGGAAACTCCATATGGAGGAGAGCGATATGAAATAAAATGGTCGTTCTTTGGACGACCTAATCCCCAGTTACTTAGGATAGATGTTTGTACTGGGGATGATGTTGTTGAAGAGCTTATAAAGCTAAATAACGTTCTTATTTTGAAGGATCCAGGCAAGCTCTCTATCAAAATATATCCTGCTGAGTTTATTTTTGCAGAAAAGATTGAAACTGTTGTAAGATTTAAAACAGGCAATACTCGTCTTAAAGACTTTATTGATCTCTGGCAACTGTCAAAGATACTAAAGGATAAGACCAAGTTAATTAATGCTGTAACAAAGTGCTTTAAGAACAGAAAAACAGAGTTCAACTTAAAAGAGTTTGAAAGCATACTCTCTGATAACGACTTTATGGAGTTGTTAGAAAACCAAAGAATTAATAAATATGGAAATTTAAAGATTCCTTCTGTTAAAGAGATATTTAAGGATATTCTTGGGACTGTTTTGGGACTAAAACAGGTATAAAAGCCTATGAAAAGTTAACAGAGGTTTAAAAAATGTCTGAAGTAGAAAAAGTTCACAGGTGGCGGTTATGTCCTTCAGGAGAACATTGGAGAAGAACGCATCCGCTTCATGTAAAACCTAGCATAAAAAATCCCGACGGTATAACAACGAGGCATGGTCATTGTGTAAAAAATCCAACAAGAAAGGATCAGCTTTATAAAGACGAGATTGATGAAATAGCAGAAGCCCATTTCCATGAACTTACAGGTGCTCCAGTTAATGACAATCTTGACTACGATAACGGCAATTCTTTTGATGCCATAATTAGAGGCTGGACCAGATATTGGAATGATGTTTTTAAACCCAAAGAAAAACTAGACCCCAATCTTATCAAGGCTTTGATTGCAACAGAGTCTAGCTTTATAAAAAAACAAGACACAAAAGTTCCTGGTAGAAAAATTAAAGCCCGTGGATTGATGCAAATAACAGACGAAACATTAAAAATATTGACTGATGAAAAAGGTGAACTAAAAGATCATTTTATAACATTGAACAGAGATGATCTTGACGAACCAAATTCTAATATCTGTGCAGGGATAAGATGGCTGTTTACAAAGAAAGAATTGGCTTCTTGGCGTCTTAAAAGAGATGCAACGTGGGAAGAGGCTGTTGAGGAATATAAAGGTGTTTTAGCCCAAAGACTTTCTGGCAAACCATATAATAAAAATATTATGCCAAATTTTAGAAAGATATTGATGAGGTTAAAAAATAAATGAAAGGATTTGCTTGCCTGATGATTATTGTTTCTTTTTTGTTGTTTGTTATCTCTTGCAACAAAAAGACAGAATATATAAAAAAGTATCCCAACGGGTTAATTTCTAATACTGATTATGGTCTCTTAAACGAGAACGATCTTGCTGTTGAAACTTTGAATGTTAGATGTTTGACAAAATTTTCAGAGACTGATAATAGGTGTCCGTATCCTCGCTGGCAATGTTTTAAGACCTCGATGCTAAAAATGGATTGTGAGGACACCGGTTTTAGTGAAGATTACAAAGAAAATATGGGGCACCTGATTACCTCTATAAAAGATAAGAGTAAACTTCATGAATACTTTTTTAGGCATGCAATCCCGCTTTCTTCCTGTTATGCATTCAAAGAGGATATAGAGGATCTTGTCCGTAACGAAAAATATTTTTGCATTGTAGGGGAGTTCATACAAGCAAAAGATAATCAATATAGCTGGGTGTATAATAAACTAAAAACCAAGAAAGGATGCCAAGAATGGTTTGAAGGAACTTGTGATTATTCTAGCTGGGTTAAAAATTATAATTATAAAATTATTAAGTGAACATTGAGGTGCCCCCCCTCCCAAAAAACTGGACCAAAAATTAGTTTAGTCTGGTGAATAAAAAGGGAGGGGGTCACTTTAAATACTATCACATTTTATGTGGCAGCATTTTCGGGGGTCAGGTCACAATGAAAAACATTCTCTCATTTCAATTAGACAAAGAAAAAAATAATTTTTGATAGTTTACATCAAGTTTTAAAAAGCAAACTTTATAACTACAAAACC
>CAYPMK010000072.1:0-3155 GCA_964411885.1 uncultured Bdellovibrionales bacterium | reverse complement strand
CCAGAACAAAGCGTTATTAGTAACACAAAAAAGAGAAGCTTCTTTGGTTGGATCTTTAGCGGTATGAAGAGCACCTTTAAAGAAGAACAGCCATATAAAAAACTTTCAGAAGTAGATGAGGCTACTCATAACAAGTTAAAACAAACAACATATAGCATAAAGAACCCCGTCACAGGAGTTTCAGAGGACATGACCGCTTACGATATATGTGTACTAAATAAAGCTCTTTCGTCTATGAACCAAACCATGCAGAATCAGATGCTGTGTAACCAACTTATGGGCATGGGTATAATCAACCAAAGAGAATATAAGGCTTGTATGCTGGGTAAAGATCTTAAGTACGGTACTGGTGGTAACACTCCTTTTGCAAAGGGTGCAGAAAAAGAAAAGCCTATACCAGCTCCTGAGAAAAAAGAGAAAAAGGAAGAAGAACCAAAGAAAGACGATAAACCTGCTGGAACTACACCGGCTGGCGGCGGAACTCCGGGATCAACACCTTCTGCTTCAAACAAAGAAACACCAGATTATATGAGGAATTATCCTTACTACAAAAGCTCTAACAGGGGTGGCGGTAATTTGGGTTACTCCGACGGCAAACAGCCTTACTATGGTGGTGGAGATGCTGGAACCGCTGGACAGAACTCTGTAGACCTGAAGGCTGGCACAGGAACTGGTGCTGATGCCGGTACTGCTGGTAACTTCTTGATAGATAATCTACCGGGGATAAATTCAACAACGTACAACTCGATTTCTTCTGGCAGAAAGCAGTAATAGGTTGTAAGATATCTGTAATTAAACGTAGAGGGGAGGGTTAGCCTGATGTCAAGGTTACTTAACTTAGCTATAAGTGTTCTTATTATTTCTACTTTGGTTCCATGCACAGCGATTGCCAAAAAGAAATTTGTTAATTCTTATGTGGAATTTGATCTTCCAGATTCTTGGCAGTGTAATCAAGAAGGTGGACAACATGTTTGTCAGCCTATAAATCCAGATCAAAGAAAAGAAGCCATAATAGTTATGGCCTCAAAGTATAAAGGACCTGACGACGATATAAAACAGTATCAGGCAAAACTTGAACAAAAAAGAAAAGTAAAAGACATAAAAGGAAAAGAATACGACAGTAAAAAACAATATCTTCGTTCAACGTTCATACAAGGAACAATGTGGTTGGATTCACAGCACGAGAACAGCGAGGTTCCGGGTTTTATAACAAGATACCTTGCAACTGTGGCAAAGGGTTTAGGTATGGTATTAACCTTTAGCGCACACAAGAGTAAATTCAACGCCTATACTGCAGATTTTTACACGATGATAAACAGCCTAAGGGTAAGGAATGATATTCCGGCAGAACCAATAGAGGGTGGAACAGACCTTTCTAAATTTGGTTCTGGTGTTGCTTTTGGCCCAGATGGTAAAAAACTTGCAGATACTAAGGCAAAGGGTCTACAAATAGACATGACGGGTGCTAAAGACAACACGATCATTTATCTAGTAGCGGGTCTAGTAGCGCTTGTGGCTATATACCTAGTAATAAGAAGACGTAACAAACGTAGGAAAAAATAAAGTACTCGGGCCAACGTAGCTCAGCTGGTAGAGCAGCTCATTCGTAATGAGCAGGCCCGGGGTTCGACTCCCCGCGTTGGCTCCAATATGTGTACTAATATTATTAACATTGTAAAAATATAAGACATTAACAAGGGTTTTGTTAATTTCGTAACACATTGATATTAATGATAAATGGATAATGGTATTAAACTTGCTTTAAGTTTTTTTATGCAAAAGATATGCATCCTTATACTATTGCTCGGTTTTTGCTTTGCTGATGTTCATGCACAGAATGATACACCAACCACAATAGTAGAATATAACAAGACGCTGAAACAGCTACATAAGAAGAAAGTAGGTTATTTCCATATTCAAACAATGAGGGAAAGAGCCCTAATAAAGAACTGGGATAATGAAGAGCTAAGAAAAGAAGTAATACAGGATTATTTAAAATCATTTTTTTTAGAAAATAAAAAGCATGAATATTTATTAAAGAAGCTTGCAAATAGGGACTATGAAACCTATCAAGAATTTTTTGAATTATTGGAGCAGAGTGTCCCTAATGGTTGGAATTTTTATGTTCCAAATGAGGATGTTCCCTTAATAGTTACTGACTTACAAATTGATTTTTTCCAAAACAAAGAATCAAATTATATACAGCTGAAAGGCTCAATAAATGGTGGGAGAAAAAGGAAAATATCGTCGATAGATTACAAGATAAGTAAAAATGGTAAAGATCTGTATATTAATTATATGAGTACAGTCGAACCTTTAAGAGGTAGAGGGTACTCAGAACTTTTATTTAGGGCATTGTTAGAAGAATATCCACAGGTAGAGACAATATCAGAAGAATTTGCAGAAACAAACTTGTCGGTATTTAAGAACGTAATGTCATCAAATCTTGGTTATATCGATATAGACGAAGGAATAGAGGCTTTAAAAAAGATAGCGAGTGGGCCAACTACTACTTTTGGGATAGATAATGCACAAAATCCTTATAAGCAAAAACAAATAACTGTTTATTTAGTAAAAAACAACGCTGATAGTGAGTTTGCACAAACAATTACTGCTGGCGTTGAGTCTACTCCTTCACACAAAATACATTCTAAACTTGGATTTATTTTTGATCATTCACTTATAGATCTTGGCTATACTAAAAAAATGCTAAGACGAGCAACTTGGATCAAAAGTTCTACACAAAACACAGTAGAAAACAGTTTGTTCCCTTTGAATAGATATATAAACAATCAAGACCTAAGAGCAAGCATGACGTGGGATGTGTTGAGTGCTGTATTCTCTAATGAGCTTAACCCTCAATTGTTAAAGCCGATAACAGAGAACCTAAAAGAAGGTGTCTATATAACTGTTGGAGGAGAAACAGCTCTTATAACTACGTCGATATCCCCAAAAACGACTCATGCATTGCTTCTTGATATGGATCCCATGGTCGTTCTTTATAATAGATGGAAGCTAGGAATGATAGGGATCTCAAATAGCAAAGAAGACCTTTTATATTTGCTTAAAAAAGCCACTCATGCAGAGGTAGTAGAAAGAGTTAATGCATATGCTGCCGAACTTCCTTATGGAGCTAAAGAGGCTTTGTTGGATGC
>CAYPMK010000071.1:0-3184 GCA_964411885.1 uncultured Bdellovibrionales bacterium | reverse complement strand
CCTCCGTCTTTAATATAATTATATCAACTTATGATAGTTTTGTCAATAAATTTTTTGTTTTTTTTAAGTCTTTCTATCTTCTTGATATATAAAGTATTTATTAGTAGTATAGCCTCTTGTTTGTTTCAGAACTTATAACTTAGGAGGTTATAATCATGAAGAAAGGTATTAGTATGTTTGCTATTTTAAGTTTTGTTTCATTTTTGTTTTTAGCAAATTTAAGTGCTCAACAAAATTATGGTAACAAAATGAAAGAAGCTAAAGCTAATGTAAAAGCGGCGGCAGAAGTCAAAAAAGCGGAGATGAAAGATAAAGTAAAAACAGACGAGGCATGTACAGAAGAAAAATTGACAACTCTTAAAACAGAAAAAGAGGCACTCTTGAAAGAAAAGAAAGAATGTAAAGATCCAAAAAGAAGATCAGAGTTAAACAAAAAGATGAAAGATAAAAAACGTGAAATAAAAAAATGTGTTAAGAGCATGAAAAAGGCAGCCAAAGTTAACTAAAAAGACATTAGCTAATAAGAAAGAGGCTGGTAGATTTAACTACCAGCCTCTTTTGGTTTTTTTATTAAGTGGTGGGAAGTGCAGGGCTCGAACCTGCGACCCCCTGCTTGTAAGGCAGGTGCTCTCCCAGCTGAGCTAACCTCCCACATCTTGAAAAGCCTGACTTTTTTAACATAGCTTTTATTGTAGTCAATGTTTTTTTATTGATATTACAAAGGCCAACGTGGTTACCATTATAATACTTGCTCCACTTGGCAGATCAGCAACGTAGGATATGAGTATTCCAACGGTAGTGAATATGGAACCGTATATTACAGCCCTTAGCATAGTGCTCCACATACTGTTAGAGCGGTTCTTTGCCATGCCGGCTGGCATTGAAAGTAGGGCTATTACTAGTATTAGCCCCACTGTTTGTATTAGAACAACTACAGTTAGGGCAGAAAGGCATAAAAGTAGCATATAATAAAAAGTAACGTTTATACCCTTTACTCTTGCAAATTCTTCGTCAAAACATATTGCTGTTAATTCTTTATAAAACAAGAGGCCAACTACGACTACGATGGAACTTAGTATTGCTGTAGTATAAAGATCGCTTTTTGATACCATTATTATATCGCCAAAAAGGTAACCCATTAAATTGGTGTTATATCCCGGTGTTAAAGACAAGAAGATAACGCCCACAGCCATACCGAACGCCCAAAGGGCGCTTATTATAGTGTCTGAGTCTTGTTCTTTTTTTAATGTTACATAACCAATTATTAAAGCAGATATGAGTGCCGCCAATATTGCTCCGTATAGTATAGGGATATTAAACCCAGCGACTTTATTAAGATATGATATTAGACCAAGCCCACCGAGTACGGTGTGAGAGATACCACCGCTAATGAAAGTTATCTTTTTTGATACTACATAGGCACCTATTACTCCACAACTTATAGCAGATAATATGCCTGCTAATAGTGCGTTTTGAAGAAAGGCGTTCTCATATATTGCATTTATCAAATCCATCATTTTGAATGTTCCTCGTCTGTGGAATGATCTATTATTGCAATAGGCTTTCCTTCTATTTTTTTAGTAGGATGTAAGTGTGACTTTTTATCTATACATACGACCCTGTTAACATCTGTGCTGATAAAATCAAAGTGGTGTGAGACCATAATAATGGTTTTTTCCTTATTTAAGTCTTTTAAAATATTTTGAACGTTTTCTTGGGCCTGTTTATCAATGTTCGCTGTAGGTTCATCTAATATTAATATGTCTGGGTCGCTCACTAAGGCCCTTGCTATTAAAGTTCTTTGTCTTTGTCCGCCAGATAGCAGACCAAACTTTTTGGATGCTATATCGTGGATGTCCATCTTTTTTAGTATCTGATTTATTTTGTCCTTGTTGTTCAATCCCATACTTACAACTTCCCTTACATTAGTTGGAAAGTTCTTGTCAAAATTAAGATGCTGTGGGACGTAACTCATAGTGCCTTTTACGTAAGTTTCACCTATTTGTGGTTTTAGTATCCCAAGTATTATTTTTAATAAGGTTGTTTTTCCACCGCCGTTTGGGCCCACTATACCAAGGAATTCTTTTTCTTGTATGTTAAGGTTGATTCCCTCAAGAACCCAGTCCAGCTCGTATTTAAAATGTATATTATGTAGACGTATTACTTCCATACTTTTGCAAGAGCCTCTACGTTATCTAATACATCCTCTGAGTATATTGATACGTTAATTAATTTTGCACCTGTTTGTTCTGCTAAGGATCTTGCTATTTTGTTGTCAAATTCAGGCTGTGTTAAAATAATTCTTTTGTTTTGTTCCTTTATTTTTTTAATTAAATGATCTAACTGTTTTGCTGTTGGTGTTTTGCCCTCAGCCTCTATGGGTATTTGTATTAGTCCATAAGAGTCAGTAAAGTAACCATAATATGGATGGAATACAAAAAGAGTATTCTCCTTTGATGTAGCTAGCTCTTTTTTAATTTCTTTATCTAAATTTTTTGCTTTTTTTAGAAAAGCAGAAAGATTTTTATCTATGGTTTTGGAAGCTTCTGGAATTAGTTCTTTTAGAGCCTTAGCGCTATTACTAGCCATTATTATAATATTATTTATACTCGTCCAAACATGGGGATCTTTTGTTCCATGATGATGTTTGTGGTGATGGTCATGATCAGATTTTTCTACATCTCGTAGTTTTATGCCTTCAGACATAGAGACAATTTTTGTTTTATTCAATATGCCTACTTTTTTTATCCATAGGTCCTCAAAAGGCATACCAAGACTCATAAAAAGATCTGCTTTAGAAAGGGCCTCTATTTGCCTTGGAGTAGGGGAAAAGGTCTCTGGACACATGTTTCCTTTGGTAAGTGACTTTATTTCTACCCCTAAACCATTTGTTAGTTGTTTTACTATACCAGCCTGAGGTGGAATAGTAACAAAAACGGTCTTTGCGTTAAGGTGTGTCATCGCTGAAAACAGGAGAAATATAAGCATCTTTTTCATACATTTATATGTATTCTGCATAAGCTTGTCTGTCAAAAACAATGTTAGTAACATAGGTAGGAAAATAATTTGACAAGCTTTTTAAGTTAGAATAGAAATGTGCGTCGGGTTCAGGTGTAGCTCAGTCGGTAGAGCAAGTGGCTGTTAACCACTGGGTCGGGGGTTCAAGTCCCTCCACCTGAGCCAA
>CAYPMK010000070.1:1481-3402 GCA_964411885.1 uncultured Bdellovibrionales bacterium | reverse complement strand
TGCAAGAGAAACGTTCATTATTATGGTATCTAAAGCTATTCCATAGGAAAAAGAATCTACTTCTTCTAGCATTTCTTTATTTATTTCTAATGTTCCACCTTTAATAACGGTTCCAACTTTATAATTGCCAGATATAGCAAAGTCATTAGCAGTAAGAGTGAGTTCTCTTTTTTCCTTATTTTTCTCGACAACAATTACTCTTGTATTGCCTATAGGTACTATTTCATCATAACCAGCTTCGTTCCATAATACATATGCTTTTTGTATTCCTATCAACTCAAGGCATCTGGCCATCAAAGAAGCTTTTATTCTGTCTGGCGTTCCTATTATTATCTTGTTCACCATTGCAGGATGACATAGTACTGGCAACAGGTTCAGTATTGTTGGAAATCCAAGTTCAGCTTCTATTTTTTTGATTTTGTCTATTACAGGGTAGTATTCAGTACTATTTATGAAGACAAAGTTTTCTTCCTCTAAACATAATTTTTTTTGATCGTAGCTGGCGTCTACATTTATTCCATATGCTTTAAGAAGATCACCACTCCCGCATTTTGAGGAGGCAGAAAATCTTATTTGTTTTGCTACTTTTATTCCTAAGCATGAAAGCATTAGTGATGCTACAGTAGAAATATTAAATGCTTTTTTGTTGTCTCCACCAGTACCGACTATATCTAACAGGTCTGTATATGCGGAATTGAATTTTTTCATTTGCCCTGTTAGCGATAATGAAAAACCAGCAAGTTCTTCTGGTTGTTCACCTTTAAATGATATTATAGATAATATTGCGGCTGCAGTTATAGGGTTAAACTCTCCAGATAGAAAAAGATCCATGAGCTCTTTGCTTTCTTCTGTATTAAGAGAAAAATGTTCTATTAACTTTATAAGATATTTGGATTCGATATTGTTTTCCATTTGTCTGAGATGATAATAAAAGCCCATTGACTGTCAATAGCAATTAGGGGATATCTGTCACCAGAGGTCTGCAACTTGTATAAAATATTGTATGAAGACAAAGATTTACTGGTAATAGATAAGCTTTCTACAGTACCGTGTATAAGGTTGGGCGATAGCTATGGCCTTTCTGATGAACTTATTCTTGAGTTCCCAGTGTTAGCTTCTATACCAGATTATGGATTTACTCATAGATTGGACAATGAAACCCTTGGAGTTATGCTTCTTGCAAAAAATGTGGATGTTTATGAAAAGATCAGGTCTCTTTTTGACGATAAAAATATTAAAAAAACATATCACGCAAGAGTAAAGGGCTGTGTTCAAGCACAAGAAGGTTTTATAGATGTTCCAATAGCCCATTCTCTTAAGAGCACAAAAAAAATGGTAGCAGTAAAAGATGGCTACAGAGTGTACAGAGGTCAAGCAAGACCAGCTTTGACAAGATGGGTCATGTTAAATAAAGGGATAGATTTTTGTGACCTAGAACTTCATACGGACACAGGTGTAAGACATCAAATAAGAGTCCATCTTTTAAGTATAGGTCATCCAATATGTGGAGACAGGCTCTATAATAAAGATTTTCTTGAGCATCCTTCTTTAATGCTTATTTCTAAGAGGATGTCTTTTGTGCATCCAAACACAAAACAAGAGATGAAAATAGAAAGCGAAATAGAACTTTCATCTATGTTCAGGGAGTTCTTTTAGTGAGTAAGTTCATTAATACAAATATACAAAAACCTTTAAGGTATGTCGGACATGAAAAACATGTAGCCCACAAGAAAAGTGCTCCAGCTTCTATGCTACTGGCTTTTCCAGATGTTTATGAAATAGGAATGTCACACCATGGTTCAAGAATATTATATGAAAAGGTTAATTATTTATCCTCGTATTCTATGGAACGAGTCTACATGCCTTGGAAGGATGCTATATCTCAAATAAGGTCCAAGAGTCTTAAACTTTTGTCTCTTGA
>CAYPMK010000070.1:0-1381 GCA_964411885.1 uncultured Bdellovibrionales bacterium | reverse complement strand
TGATAATTGATATACTGGACATATTAGCAGAGGATCTTTCTAAAAAAGAAAAACTGTCAAAATTGTCACTTCTTCGTGGCGTTTATATCCCTCTTTTTCATTCTGATTCTGTTAAAATAGAGAAACAAATAATTAATGATCTTGATGAGTCTCCGACAGTAGAAAATATATTAGTTCCCTATATGGAATTGGTCCATGACAGAATAACTTATGAAGTTCAAAGAGGCTGTGCCAGGGGTTGTAGGTTCTGTCAGGCAGGAATGATATATAGGCCAGTTAGACAAAGAGATCCTGTACAGATCGTTAATAGTATAGAGAGAGATATCTTTAATACAGGATATAGAAATATAGGTTTTTTATCTTTGAATGCTTGTGATTATCCGCCGTTACTTAGTTTAATTAGTTCAATATATGACAAGTTCAAGGGTATGGGAATGTTTGTTTCTTTACCATCTCTTAGGATAGAGAGTATTAGTAATGAGTTCCTAGATGTATTATCTAAACTCCCCAAATCTGGTTTTACCATAGCTCCAGAAGCTGGCAGTAAAAGGATACGTAAACTTATAAACAAAGATATGTCTGACGATGAAATATTCAAAACTGTAAGCACCGTATCTGGATTGAATTGGGACAGTATTAAATCTTATTTTATGATAGGGTTGCCAACAGAGACAATCGAAGACGTAGAGGCGATAGCGTCTTTGGCCCACGAAGCAGTTAAACATATTAAGAATAAAAGATGTAGACTTTCTGTTAGCATATCCAACTTTGTTCCAAAACCACATACGCCTTTTCAGTGGGAAGCACAACTAGATTGGGAGGCTTTTAACGAGAGGATCCACAGACTACAAACTCTACTCAAAGGCAAAAGTCTTTCTATGAAATGGAGTGATGCCAAAATGAGTGAGGTTGAAGGGATCTTGTGTAGGGGTGATGAAAATATTTCTGATCTTATATATAGTGTTTACAAGAAAGGAGAGATCTTTTCCTCTTGGGGTAGCGAGATGGATTATGAAAAGTGGACCTCTTCTATGAAAGAGCTTGGTCTAGACAAGGACAAGTATCTTTCTGCTCGATCAATAGACAAGAGACTACCATGGAGTAATATCTCTAGCCTTGTTGACGAAAAATGGCTAATAGACGAGAGAGAAAAGGCTTACAATCTTATGGATACACCAGATTGTTCCAGTGGAGACTGTTCTTCTTGTGGTGTTTGTACGGATAAACTTAAAAATATAATAAAAAAAGATATAAAGAACCTTGATATTAATTTAACGACGAGGAAGCTTAATTCAGTTGATAAAGATAAGTTTCGTTTACGGGCGATAATGAAAAAAGAAGGTCAACTAAAGTGGATGGGTCATTTTGAATTCATGGATGC
>CAYPMK010000069.1:1255-3536 GCA_964411885.1 uncultured Bdellovibrionales bacterium | reverse complement strand
CGTTCATAATGAATAGTGGGACCATGGTTGAATATGCTTGCAAGAGGGTGAAAGACCACATCTATAGGTTCAATAAGATTTACGACGGTATTAAAGGTTATTGTTTAGATATGAACTTTGTGGCAGAAGTAGAAAAACGCGACAACATATTTCCTCATATCGACTACAGAATCTATAAAACCCAGTAAAGAGGTGTTAGGCATCCTTTTTCTAGGACTAGGTATAATTCCAGTGCGTCGCATCGGTCTCGTACGCAATTTTTACGCAAAATCTGACAAGAATGGTTTCCCGAAAACTCCGGATAGTCCTGAAAAGAAAGGATGCCTAACACCAAGTTACACGGTAAAGTTGTTGTTCTGGCTTAGAATATTTAGGGATGTTAGGACCCTTGCAGATATCTATTAATTCTACAGGTTGTTCTTTTAGGAACTCTACAGCCTCTCGTTCTTCTCTCATGTACTTGTCACAAAGATATTCCATATATTTATCGTATTTTTCTTTTGAAGGACCATGTTGATAAGCTCTTCCTTTAAAGGTTCTTAACTCACCATCGAAGTTTGGGCTAATATGATATAGCTCATGGAACACTGTTACTAATTTTTCCCTAAAAGGTAGTGATAAGAATACAGGCACGTAAAAGTCCATGATGTATTTTACAGGTACGCCGTTCATTAAAAGGCATTGAGAGGAAAAATATTTTTCTACTCTTCCTTCTTTTTTTTGTAAATATGCTCCATCACCAAGATCAAGGGCTGTTACTTCTGCCCATGTTTCTTCGTTGACGTTGTCTTTGGACCTTTTAAAACCAACAGAAACATATTCAGGATCTATGTATGATAGCTCGTCCACAGTTTGAGTGATGTCTTTTATTAGATCTTGCATGCAAAGCATATATCTTTGAAGCATGTTTTAACCCCTCTTATTTAAATAATAAGGACTCTATATTTAGTTTTTCAAGATATTTTATTAAAAACCACATAATTGACTTGGGGATACTACTGGTTTAATCTCTATCCTTATGAAGTACTTAATTTTTTTAATTCTGACATTTTCCCTATCTTCTTCCTATTCTGAAACCACAAGTAAAGAAACTAAGAAGAATGAAGCAGGGTATAGGTGGGAAACCATAGATTTCCAAACCAAAAAAGCATTGTCCTATATAGCCAATGACGACTATGTTAATTTTGAAAAGTATATGGACAGCGTAGAAAAATCAAATACAGAACTACCCATAGCAAACTCCATTTGGGCCGCTATGTATTACAAGATAACAGAGGAATACAGGACTAAAGAATTTGAAACTGATTTTGATGAAGTGATTAAAAAAGCTGTTACAGCGTTAGAAGATGAAAAACTAGATAAAGAAAAAGGAGATATATATAAAGCAAAAAGGTTACAGTTTCTTGGTTCTGCATATGGGTATAGAGGAATGTATAGGACGTTTAAAGGGTTGTGGGCCAGTGCATTCTTAGATGGCAAACGTGCCTATGGTGTTTTAGAGGATTCTTTAAAATTGGACCCAAGTCTTATAGATAACAAAGCTGGCATGGGGACTTACCTTTATTGGAGATCTGCAAAGTCTGGCGTAGTTAAATATCTTTTGTTTTGGGGAGATAAAAAAGAAGAGGGGATTAACTACATTAAATCCACGCTTGATGATTCTAAGATCATAAAACTATGGGCCCTTGGTGGTTTGGTAAGGATCTATATAGAAGAAAAAAAAGGTACTCCTGCAATAGAGAGTGCAGACAAGATATTAGAGGATGCTCCTAATGACGTTGGCACCTTAAGAAGAAAAGCCTATGTGTTCGAGAAACAACAAAAATTAGAACAGGCTTTTAATATCTATGAAAAGATCTTGCCTATATTAAAAAATAACGACGGTATAAAGATACGTGGCAAAGAATTGAATACAGCAAATGCACAAATAGAATGTATCTATGATATGCTGAGATTAAATAAAGAACTTGGTGGCAAAGTCATAACAGAAGAGAATAAGAAGATTCTTATAGCTGATATAAAAGAAAAACTCTCTAAGAGAACTACAAGCTCTTATTTAGATATAGAATCTTTAATTAAAGGGATAGATAAGTTATAGAAATATCTTTATTGCAAGAGAGCGGGCGATGGGAAATAGGATGAGTTTTTATTTTTCCTCTTGCAAGTATTTTTTTCTTAGACACGGAAGCCGAGTCGAAGCGACTAAGGTGTAGTTGAACCTACTCCGCAGGAGCTGAGTACGAAGGCTGACAAAGTATAAGAAAAAAAGACGCCGCAAGAT
>CAYPMK010000069.1:0-1155 GCA_964411885.1 uncultured Bdellovibrionales bacterium | reverse complement strand
GCAGGAGCTGAGTACGAAGGCTGACAAAGTATAAGAAAAAAAGACGCCGCAAGATTGGAGCGGGCGATGGGAATCGGACCCACATATGCAGCTTGGGAAGCTGCCATTCTACCACTGAATTACGCCCGCACGCTTTAGAAGAGCCTTTTATATCATCTATTTAATTTACTTTGTCAATAAACACCAGCCGTGTTATTTATCTGTTATGGAAAAGGATTGTCTTTGTTATCAGGGGCTTAATGAAGATTATTTTGACCTACTTCTTGAAAAACATAGAGTAGGACAAAAGGGTATAGATTTTAAACACATCCACCCAGTTTCTGTTGCTAGCACAGAACTTTTAAAAGAGCTCCCATTCTGTAATTACGAGGATCTTAAAAAAAACAAAAAAGAATTCTTTGCATTAGCAAAGGACACAACCCTGTGGCTAAAGAAAATGCAGGCAGGAGTTGGTTCGTCTATATCAAGGACTACGTATCTTGCAAAAAAGAAACAAATTGTCTTGGATGAAGTGAGACTTGGCTGTAAGGGCACAGATCTTTTTGCAGAAATAGACGGCAAAGATGTTTCTATTGCAGAGCTACAATTGTTGCAGGCCATCTATGATGCAGAGCAGGGCTTTTATTCAAAAGTAGTAATGCAAGATATCGTGAGCGACGAGACTATGCATTCAATAAGGGACTTGTGGAACTTAAAATGTTTTTTTGAACCTAACAAAACTTATGAAGATGTTTTCTCTAACAATAAGAAACTTGGAAAATTTGGTGAGATATGTCAAAAACATCAATCTACAATAGATGCAGAAGGCAATTTGAGCACTAAAAGGACCAGCCCCGGTGGACATGCTCTTATAGGTGTTTCTGCTATTCGTGCCTGTTATAAAGAACAAGAAAGACCCAGTAAAGATGTTAATGGACTTATAGGCGTAGTTGGGAATGGAGAAGACCTTGGTAGTAGTCCAGATCCTTTGATAGTTGGTTGGATGTTAAATAATAAAGTTCCAATAACCATGATAACCACAGAAAAAACAGAGCTTGATATGAAAGGTGGGCAAATAGCCTTGGTCGACGACGGAGTTAATCCAATTTATATTACTATAGTAGAAAAAGCACAGGCAGAGAATGCAGGTAAATTAGAACTTTTTGAACAGATGGG
>CAYPMK010000068.1:0-3602 GCA_964411885.1 uncultured Bdellovibrionales bacterium | reverse complement strand
CCGCAGGACAAAGTCTTGGCCATGGTGTTCTAATAGATACAGCAAGGTACATGAATAAAATATTAAACATAGGCAAAGACTATGTAGAAGTAGAGCCCGGGATCATATTAGAGGAACTTAATAAAAAATTAAAATCCTTTGGTCTTTTTATGCCTGTAGACCCATCAAGCCACGAAGTTTGCTCTGTTGGCGGCATGGTGTCAAATAACTCTTCTGGGATACACTCATACCTTTATGCAGACACCAAAGACTATGTGATCGGTTTAGAAGGTTACTTTGCTGATGCTAATTTCTTTTCAACGATAAGTGGAGAAGGAACAAAAAAATATTTAGACATAATGAGTTCTATAAAATCTAGAGCTTTAGCTTTAATAGATAAAACAGCAAAGTCCTCAAAAAACTCTTCTGGATATAACATCAAGGATGCTTTTTCAAAAGATGGACTTACAGCCCTAAATAGTTTGCTCGTTGGTAGTGAAGGCACTCTTTGTGTAATGACAAAGATACGTTTAAAAGTAATACCATTACCACAAAAAAGAATTACTATACTAGCCACCTTTGACGACCTAGAAAAAACACTCCATGCTGTAAATACTTCAAAGAAGATAAACAATATATCTGCTATCGAGCTTTTAGACAAAGAACTTATCACAACCAGCAGAAAATATTTTACTGAGATACGAAACTTTTTTTCTGATGATATAAATGCAGGACTGATATTTGAAATAGATGGAACAGAAAAAGTAGTACAAGATTCATTAAAAGAATTGCTACAGGTTCTAGAACCTATTGCAAAAAAAATAGAAACAGGGCACAACGAGGAACAAAGAAAAAAACTTTGGTGGATGAGAAAATCTGCCAGTTCTATACTTAACAGGATAGAAGGAAGCACTCGTTCACTTAGGTTCATAGAGGATATTGCAGTACCCACAGAGAACATAATAAAGTTTTATAGAGAACAGAAAAAAATATTGGACGAATACGGACTAAGGACAGCCTTCTTTGGTCATATAGGTAGTGGACACTTCCACATCAATCCAAGAATAGACACAAGAAAAGCTGATTTTTTAGACATCGTAGATAAAATAACAAAACGCACTCAAAAGTTAGTAAAAGAATTAAATGGTACCATGGCCGGAGAACACGGAGATGGTATATTAAGAACACCTTATATAAAATTATTTGAACCAGAGTTACACGAATTGTTCCTTCAAATAAAAGAAGCTTTCGACCCAGAATGGATACTAAATCCCGGCAAAATAGCGACTAAAGACAAAGAACATCCTTGTATGAACAGATATCTTTTTAAACCCATATATGATCTAGACCAAAGCATCTTGAACGAGATCGAAAAATGTCATGGTTGCAATGAATGTTTAAAATTCTGCACTACTTTTAAAGATCTAAGCACAAACGAAGGGCTAAAGGCAAGAGGCAGAGCAAGTATTCTAAGAGCTATAGTAAATGGGACAATAAGCAGTAAAAAAGAAATTAAAGAAGCTCTACACTACATAGAAAAATGTGCACTGTGTACAAAATGTGCCAATCAATGTCCAACAGGTATTGATATAACAATAACAGCCTCGTTATTAAGAGAGCATAAGATAATACCAATATCGTTAACTAAAAAACTTTTAATGTTATTAATGCACCCTGTAAAAAAGCTACTCATCAAAAAGGCTAGTTATTTGAATAAAGATGCCACTCTTGAACTTAATAAATTAGAGGTCTTTACTATAAGATTAGGGCTTTATTACAGACCATACATGAAAGAATTTTTTAAACTACTTAAAGAAAAAGAACTCAAGATACTCTGTTACGATGAAAATATTATAAATTACCTAAACTATAGACTTTGATAATTTAACACCAAGCTCGAAACATTTTTCAAGGTCCGTTTTTTCTGGAACGTATTTAACTGCAACACCTTCATCAACTACCTTGATACCGCTAGCTTCAAGTTCTGCGTTCATCTTCTTTATGACATTTGGGTTCCAGCCGTAAGAATTTATACAAGCACCTATTCTATTAACTGGCCTTAATCCCTTCATGTATGTGCTCATATCGGCGACCCTAGGTAGCATTTCATTATTAAGTGTAGAAGAGCCTAGCACTACTATCTTCGAATCTAATATTTCTGTCATAACATCACTTCTATCATTCTCTCCAAGCTTCATTAATTTAACCGTGACACCTTTACTCATCAACCCTTCTGCCACCTGCCCTGCCATAAGTTCTGTACTTTTCCACATGGTATCGAACACAACTACAGCCTTATTCTTAAGGGTTGGTTTACTCCAATCATCATACGCCTTAATAATAGCAGGAATATTTTTCCTCCACATAAGTCCGTGATCTGGTGCTATAAGATCTATCTTTATGCCTAACGCTGTTACATCTTTTAAAAGTTTTTGTATGAGGTTGGAATATGGCATAAGTATATTACCAAAATACTTTCCTGCCTGAAACATCAACTCACCAAATTCAACTTCATCGTCGAATCTTTCGCTGGTTCCCCAGTGTTGACCAAAAGCATCGCTTGATACAAGTATCTTTTGTTCATTAAGGTAAGAGAACATACTGTCTGGCCAATGGAGCATAGGGGTTTCTATAAAAGTGATACTGTTCTTGCCAAGTGTTATCTTATCACCGGTCTTAACAACATAATATGGCCAGTCTGTTCGTTTAAAGTGCGATATCATCGCCTCTTTACCCTTTAAAGAACATATTATCTTTTCTGGTTTAATGATATCCACAACCTTTGCTAAAGCTCCAGAATGGTCCATTTCTACGTGATTAACTACTATGTAATCTATCTCAGAAGGTTCTATTATGTCTTTTATCCTTTCTAGCATTTCTTCTGCAAAATGTGATTTTACAGTATCAAACAAAGTTGTCTTTTCATCCATAAGTAGAAAAGCGTTATAAGAAGAGCCTTTTTCTGTCGTATAACCATGAAAATCCCTTAGGTTCCAATCTATGACACCTACCCAATAAAAATTATCTGCAACTTTATATGACTTGTACATTAGATCATCCCCCTACTATGCAAGGTTTCTGCTATCAAGATTGTACCCCCTGCAGCGCCCCTCACTATGTTGTTAGATACAGATGTAACACAGAACTCTTTATTAGATATTTCTTCTAATCTGCCTACTGCAGTACCCATACCATTCATATACCAAGCATCAAGTTTTGGTTGTGGCATAAAATCATCACCCTCATATACTTTGTATACAGGCGCTGTACTTATGGAAGGAAGTACACTACATTGTGGTTTATAACTCTTCCAAAGTTCTATCATTTCTTTTCTTGAACTTTGTTTTTTTGTTTTGAACCATATAACAAAGGTATGTCCATCTACTACGTTAACTCTATTCACTCTTACTTTTATATCTATATCATTTGTGCCGAATATCTTTGGAAGCTCTTCTAATATCTTATCTTCTTCATTTGCTATGTTCGGAATAACATTAAGCTTAGCTTCTGGCATGGTCAAACCCTTAAGCCCTGCTCCGCTTATAGCTTGCATGGTAACTATATTAAGACTCTCAAGACCAAGCTCTTTTTGTATTGGTGCAAGTGTAAGACTAATTCCTATT
>CAYPMK010000067.1:0-3741 GCA_964411885.1 uncultured Bdellovibrionales bacterium | reverse complement strand
GTTCTTCCTGCAGCACCTTTAGACTCGCCAGGAGATAAATTAATAATGTATAAATTAGTGCCTTCATCTATTCCGCCATATTCAAGTAATGATTTATCAATATCGTATTTTTTTGAAATAGTGAGAATTGCACTTGCAGGACTAACAGGGCTAATATTACTGCCTTTTGGCTTTTTGGCTATATTTATGGAAAGGACGCTCAGTGCTATAGCAATAATCGCTAAAATGATTAGAATTACGATTTTCTTTGTTTTCATTTTATTCTCTCCATGGGGATGTTTTATAAGTATCTAAAAAGATTTTATCTCTTTCGTCTTGTTTGATTCTGTATCTATTAATATTAGCGACTCCAGCATTGTAGCCAGAATATGTGGCCTGTGCTAAATTATCGTCATAACTATGGGGGCCTTTGTTTCCTTCGTTACTACCATTTTTATCTTTTAATGAAGCAGCGTTATGACTCTTTTTGGCAATATCTATCCCCGCGTCTACATTATATTTCCAGTCGTTTTTGATTTTGTTTAGATCGTATGAGTTCTTCCAGGCCAGATCATTAATTTGCATTATCCCCCAGTCGCTAGAAATTAGTTTACCTTTTTTGTCTCTATTCCGGTTACCAACAGGAGTATTATTCTTAAATTGAACAAATTTATTTTCCATCCACCCTATGGTTAAACCAATTTGTGCCGGAAGGTCTTTTTTTATGCATTGTCGGGTAATATAATTAACGACTTCTTGTTTACTTGGGTTCCTGTCTATAGTTGGTGATTTGCAAAACTCCTTACATCTTCTTGTGCAAGAAAAAGTCCCCATTCCAATTTCAGCAGTAAGACAAGAAGAAAGACAATTTGAATCTGACTTTAGGTTTAGACGTTTAAACCAATCAAAGCAATCATCAGCAAATACCAGTGAAGAGCTGAGGAGGAGGATGATAACAAGTATTGGTTTCATTAAAAATTTCATTAAGAGAGTCCTAACAGTTTTTCAATTGTTTTAAGAAATTTTTGGGCACTTTCTATGGCAGAAATAACATCCTCTTTTTCAAAGCCGGCATAATCAAAAGGATCATAAGCTATAATATTTCTAATACGCCTCATTCTATCAAAGGTTTTTGCCAACTTATTTGTCTCCCCATCCATAAAAAAGGAGCAGAAATCGACTGTTGTTTTATGCTGAGCACCATCATCGGTCCTATAACCCTTGGAAAGCATAAATGCTCTGCCAGCTTTCAACATAGAATTATAGGCTGTGCCAAAGGCTGTGTCATAGTCAATTTCTAGATTTAGTTTTGAAACCTCAATGTCTTTTCGTGCTCTTTTGATTAAAGCCTCTATTTGATCTTTATGAGCTTCTTGTTTCTTGATTTTGCCTTGTTCTATCCAGGCTTTAACTTGATGTTCAAAATTCATTTTTATCACCACTCAAAATAATTTTATCTTTTTTGAGTATTTCCATTATGAATGAATTTTTCTGTTTCTTCTTTTTGTTAAAGGTTTCTGAGGCCAGGATCTGGTAATTTATTTCTCTTTGATATCTTCTTTCAAGTTCATATATTTTATCTTCTATTTTTTCTTTATTTGGAGAGCCGACTACCATGAGGTCTATGTCTGAATCAGAGCGATTTTTGCCAGAAGCATAGGATCCATAAATAAAAGCACTATCTATGTTTTTAAAACTTTTAAACAAGGTCCTTAATTCAAACTCTATGCCAATTTCCTGGGACAATATTTTTTTTAACTCTTTAAATAAAGGGTGTTTTTTGTTTAACTTGTAAAATAAAAGATTGCCTATCTTATTGGTAACAAAGAATCTGTCCTCTTCTAATTTTTTTAACTCTCTTCTTATGTTGGTGGCAGGAACGCCGGTTATTCTTGCCATTTCCCTTAAGTAGTATTCTTTGTTTTCGTTTTCAAAAAACAGCGACAATAACTTTCTTCTAGAGATGGATCTGTTAAGTATTAGGCTTGCAACGCTCATTGTTACCTCTTTTGATAACAATTGTAATCTAAATTGATTATGGTTTCAAGAAAATATTGATGTTTTGAAAGATAATTAGATCCCCCACCTGAAACACTTGCCCATACTGCCATACTGATTTTAGAGGTCATAAACTTGACTTTTCATGGGGGGGGGGTAAAATCTACAAAAACCTAGGAGGTTTTGTTATGAAAAGTGTGTTTTTAATTATTCTATTTGGTTTTTCGTCTCTAGTTTTTTCACTAGAAAATGTAACAGATAAAATTGTGAATTTACACCCTAATAAGACCTGTTGGTGCATACTTGCTGGTTCTGTAGATTACGAAATTGTCTCTAAGCAAAAGTCAAACAAAATAGATGGTAAGGATGTAATTGCTTTTTATAAGAAAAACGGTTTCCCTACAAAATTTAACTCTACGATTTTAGAACCGATTGAAGATGGTGTTATTTGCTTCGGTGCTATAGATAAACAAGTAAAAGGTTCCAAAATAACGCAAGGCAATAAGAAAGATTGTGTTAATTGGTCATCAAGATTTGGGAAAAATATAATTATTAAAGATGTGCAGACTTGTATAAAAGATGTTTCTACAAGATATCCAGATGGTATAATAAGAGAATCTTCTGGTAGAGAAAAATATAGCACATGGGATAGTGATTTTTTTATCCACACTTTCTTAAATTGTAAAGATTTCCAAGGTGAAGCAACAGAAGAAGACCTCACTGAAGTGAGTGCAAACAATTAGAATATACTAACGCCAGTTGAGTTCTATAATCAGTCTAATTGTATCCGGTAGGCTGCTTAAAAAAGTGTTGCATTCAGTGGAGTGCTGCAACAGAGAGGAGCCGAACCAAATTATGGCGTCCCCTAGTAGATGAGTTTCGAACTGCAGTTATAGAGCACGTTGCCTGAACCGCCTTGCAAACATTGGGTTTTCACAAAATGATCTGAATATAACAAGGACGCCCAAGTAGAAATACTCGAACTGTGGTAGCATAATAAGCACAGGTTATGTAAAGGAGGGCATCATGCCAACACTAACTGGAATTAAATATTATGACGAGAAAGTCTTTCCAAAAATTGAAAAAAGAAAAAGAACTTTTAATTTGATTGGCGGAGTATTTTGGACTTTTTGGTACGCATATAAAGGGATGTGGATAAAATGGCTTCAATGGGCGTTAATTTCTTGCGTGGTGTTTTTTATATCTTTTTTTGAGTTAAAAGTACCAGATACGTATCAGATTCGAGCAATTTGGGGAATTCAAATAATTGTTGGACTCATTATTGGGTGCTTTGCAAACGTCGAATATTATAAGCATGTTTATAAACACAAGCCTGTACGTAGTCGCCGAGGATTAATTTTTGGCATATTGGGTTTATTAGTATATCCACTATTGCTTTGGTTTTTACTCGATCTTACTTTAAAAATGTTGTGTATCTATTATGGTCAGTGTTATTAAGATTATAATTGAATTTTGGCGTCCCCTAGTAGATAAGTTTAGAACCAGTTGCATTGAATATGTTGACTGAAAATGCTTGAAATTATTAGATTCACCTAAAATAGTCCAAGCAAAGCAAGGACGTCCAAGTAGAAATAATCGAACTGAGTAAGGAGTAAGATTGATAAATAATGTGGTCGTTAAAAGAATTACTTTCGCTGGGGGGGGGGGCAGCATTCTATAATATTTAAAATTGTTAATAGTATCTTATCTAGTTTACATAAAACAGGATGGATATTTGATGAGCTTTAATATAATGAATTACGT
>CAYPMK010000066.1:0-3753 GCA_964411885.1 uncultured Bdellovibrionales bacterium | reverse complement strand
ATTTTGCTAAGAAAGACGTTTTTTATACAGTAGTTTATGATGATATTTATTAATTAAGATTAGACCTATTGGGGAGGTAATGATTATGCTTAATACAGCTACAGCAAGTATTATTTCCCCACCGTTAATACCCATGGCAAGAGGAACAGCACCTAAAGCAGCTTGAACAGTAGCCTTTGGTATAAAGCTGATAATACAAAACAGTTTTTCTCTTTTCCTAAGATCTGTTCCTAATAACGAAATCCATATACCAATTGTTCTGCCAACTATTCCAATACCTATAATACCTAAACCTATAAAACCAGCAGAAGCTATTTTGTCTAACCCAATTGATACCCCGATCATAGAGAATAAAAGAAGCTCTGCAACTACCCATACTTTTGAGAATTTTGAACTTAGTCCATGTGACATTAGTGGTTCTTTTTCTAGAATTATAAAAGCTAGGGTCATTATTGCTATAAAACTTGATATAGGGATATATTTTTCTAATTCATGAAGGAAAATTCCAACAGCAAGTATAAAAAGAATCATTTTAGTTTCTCTAAATTTTAAGTTCCTAAAGAATTTAATTAGTATGTATCCAAGTACTATCCCAATTAACACACCAGAGATCATGCTTATTGGGATCTTTGATATTTCAACTAGATCGATTCCGTTGTTAAGAGGAGTTTTTGAGTAGTTGATTAGTGATGTGAATATTATTATAGCAATGATGTTGTCTAAAGAAGCAGCAGCAAGGAGTAGTGTCGGTATTTCTTTGTCTTGTCCCCAACCTTTTTCTTTTAGTTCTATCATGCTTGGCACTACTACTGCAGGGGATACAGCAGAAAGGATAAATCCAAACATTAAACTCTCTAGCCATCCAAAACTAAAAATATAGTGTGCAGAAATAGCAATAAAAACAGCTTCAACTAGACAGGGTAAGAAACTCATTTTTAAAGCTGGTTTTCCGATCTTTTTTAATTCACTTACACGGATGCCTAATCCAGCTCTAATCAGAATTATCAACAATGCTATAAATCTTAGTTCAGGTGCAAGTTCCATAAATTTTGGGGAAATAAGACCGAATTGAGATAGTAACATTCCACCTAGTATCATTCCGAGAAGGCCCGGTAGATGTAGTTTTTCAAAAATATAATTTAAGATTAAACCTGTTGTAATTAAGAGAGCAACACTAGCTAGCATATAATCCTCATGATGATCTATACATCTTGGTTTTTAATTTTTGATAGAAAATCATCTCTGACTCTTTCATAAAATGAAAGATTATCTATTGTTCTTGATGCTAAGCTTGCCATTAAGGCTGATATCATCATAAGAAATATTACAGAATGTCTATCTGTCATTTCAAGGACGAGAACAAAAGATGTGAATGGTGCGCGAGTTACACCAGTAAGAAAGGCTATCATTCCTAGAACAACAAATAGGTTGTGATATTCTGCTCCTGAAAAATAAGAGAGAATGGACCCTATTGAAGCTCCTGCAGCCAGTGAAGGAGCAAATATTCCTCCAGCAGCTCCTGATATTTGAGATAATATTGGGCCAAAAAAACGAACTATGAAAAGTTTGATGTCGGTAATATGTATAGATTGAGGTGAGAATAAAAGATTCGTCATTAGTTCTTTACCAGAACCTAGACCTCTTTGGTCCACAAAAATAACCAGTGTTGCAAAAACCAGCCCCGTAAATATTGCTAGAGTAGCCAATGTTGTGGGTTTCTTAATTTTTTTTCTCAATGATAGTGCCTTGTATAGTAATTTTCCAAATCCTGCACCACTTATACCAGCTAGAACACCGATTAATATTGCCCATGGGATGTTTTTGAATAATAGGGGGCCAAGTTTTGGATAACCTAAATAAAGATATGGTCCCAACAACCATTGGGCTGTTATACCAGCAATGATTACTGCTGTTATAAGAGCGGTCTTGAATTTATTTATATGGGTTTGAGAAAGTTCTTCTACAGCATATACTATCCCACCTAGAGGAGTATTGAAAGCAGCTGCTATGCCTGCGGCACCTCCTGCCACCAGTAATGATTCATATGATATTTCCTTAAATATTTTTTTTAATTTTGAACCAAGTACATTAAATACACTTGCTGATATTTGAACTGTAGGTCCTTCTCTTCCTATGGCTCCACCAACTAATATACAAATAAAAGAACTAAGTATCTTTATGAGGGTTGTTCTTATTCCGAGCACTCTATTAACTGTAGTTCTTTTTTGTTCATTGATTTCTATCATTGCCATAACTTGAGGAATACCACTGCCTGTTGCGTTAGGTGCAAAGTACCACACAAAAAACCATGCAAGAAAAAATCCAATAGGTGTTATGACAAGAAATAGATATGGATTATACTCTGAGATCTTAACAACACAAAACTCTGACCATTTGAATATTAGTGAGTATGTAACAGATAACAAACTGGCTATAAAAGCCATTACCCAATATGGAAGTCCCGGTATTTTTAATATCCAATCATAAATTATCCTTATTGATGAAGTAATGAGTTTCATATTAGCCAATATATTTCATTTATGATCTTTAGAGAAGTTTTTTTATATCAGTTCTTGAGTAGCTTTGATTATTGAATTAGACTGGGATAGAGGAAACATTGTTACAAGGAGGAAGAATGGGAAAACTTGTTCGCTTTGGCGTTTCTATAGATAAAACTATTCTTGACCGTTTCGACAAATTTATAAACCTTAGAAAATATCCTACACGCTCAAAGGCTATAACAGACCTTATTACAGAGACACTGATAAAAGAAGATTGGAGCTCTGGCAAAGAAACAGCTGGTATAATTAGTTTAGTGTATGACCATCATAAACACAAGATCAGTAATGAAATAATTCATGTCCAACATGATTATTATAAGAATATTATTTCTTCTCAACACGTACATTTGGATCACAACAATTGTTTAGAAATAGTCATAGTTAGAGGTAATTCATCTGATATCAAAGGATTATCAGACAGTTTGAAGGCGATCAAAGGTGTTAAATATTGTTCACTAAGTCTTGCTACCACAGGTAAGAATATCTAAGAGGCTAAAATTATTAAGTTGGATGTTTTTTTTCTTGTTAGTAACACGATATTATAATATGTAACACGAATATATATTAAAGGAGTTTAAGAGATGCACATTCCAGACGGTTTTTTATCATTACCTGTTAGCGCAGGTACGATAGCGCTAAGTTCATCTTATGGCGTTTATTGCCACAAGAAGATAAAAGATAATATAAAGAAACAGGATATTCCACTAATAGCATGTGTGACCGCGTTTATCTTTGCTGCACAAATGCTTAACTTCCCTGTTCTTGCTGGAACCAGTGGCCATTTTATGGGCTCCACCTTGGCGGTGTTCTTATTTGGTCCTTATATAAGTTTTTTTATAATGACAATTGTTCTTGTAATGCAGGCTCTACTTTTTGGAGATGGTGGGCTTTTGGCAATTGGAGCTAATGTTCTTAATATGGGCGTAGTTGCTCCACTTGTAGCATATTTTGTAATAAAATATGGTAAGAAAGTATTAAGAAAAGAGAGCCTTGTTGTTTTTATGGCCAGTCTTTTATCTATAGTTACAGCGGCAACATTTTGTTCAATACAAGTTAGTGCTTCTGGAATAATAAGTTTTAATAAAATCTTGTTGGCTATGGTTAGTGTACATACACTTATTGGTATAGGAGAGGGCTTGATAACTATAGCTACAGTTTCTTTCTTGCTAAAAACTAAGGTACTTAAGGAGCT
>CAYPMK010000065.1:0-3852 GCA_964411885.1 uncultured Bdellovibrionales bacterium | reverse complement strand
GCTCACACGCTTTCGAGGCGTGCACCTTCGGCCTCTCGGTCACCTCTCCTTTTAACCATTCATTATCATTTAATAAATCCTCATACAAAGGTAATATGGCTTGATTTTTATGAACAACATGAGAAAATAAAATTATGTTTAATAAATTCAATACGTTATATTTTAGTTTTTATTTAAAGAAACTTCTTGATTTAACAAACACTCCATGATATAATGCAATAGTTAAAAGGAGGATAAAAAATGAAGATAATTAAATTGGGCCTAGTAGTTCTATTTTTATTTTCTATCTCTAATTGTTCGTTATTGGATAGCGACATCAGAAGGATGATAGACGCTTATGAAGAAGGAAACATCAATGAAAAAATAGATTACAGCTCCTTAACTGAACATGAACAATGCTTGGTAGCTTGTAATGATATATGCGATAAGATCAATGCAGACGAATGCAAGAATAGTTGTGAAACAAATTGTTCAATATTCACTGCAGAACCAGCAATAGAAATATCATGCGATAATGGATCAATAGAAAAGAAATGTACATTTGTCGATGAAAGTAAATATGTTCAAGCTAAAGAGGAAATAGCAAAAAAATGTGATTTAGAAAAAGACCCAATAGCAAGAGAGAAATGTTTTACAGAAAATCTTAAGTGGTTGATGGAGCAAGATTTTGCTCAACAAAAATGTGAAGAAATCAGAGTTGAAGGAAAATGTTACACTATTGCAGAAGAAGTTTGTAAAGAGGTCACAAAAGAAGTTATTATAGATGAAGTAAAATGCAAAGAAATGAAAACAATTTATGAAAAAAACTATGCAGAATGTAAAATGTTAAAATCTGATGAAGAAATAAAGAAATGTATAGAATTACTAAATTCAAAAATGTTAGCAGATGTAGATAAAGCATGTGCTACTACAAAAATAGTCGCAGAAGAATGTAATAAAAACGCCTTACCTTTTAATAAAGTAAATTTAAAATGTACAGAAGAAGTAACTAACAACTGCAAATACATAGATCAGACAACTTGTGATGAAGCTTATAAAAAATTACCTTTCGTAATAGAAGAGAACTGTGGTCCAAAACCACCAGTTCAAGACTTAAAATACGAAGAATGTTATGCCGCAATAAAAGCAAAAGTAATAATACCTGCTTGTACTCAATCTTGTGAAACAATCTCTAATCAAAAGAAATATAGTGTTGAGCTAGAACAAATAGCGGCATTCTCTAAAGAAGAAGCTGTAGATATGTTCTTAAATAGCTTAAAAGCAGAACCAGAATGCATAAAACAAGAGGTTATAGAAAAACCGATTGAAGAACCTGTAGTACCACAACCAGCACCAGAAAAAATACCACTATCACCTGTCATATATAGTGGAGACATGTCAGTTTATGTTGGCGACAAGGCTGGTTGTTCAACCGCAATAAGCGGACTCAACTATGACTTTGATTGGAAGTGTTCATGGTATATGGCAGTAGCAGGTTCTGATGAGTTTAAATTAATCCCTGATCAAAATAACTGTTCATACATAATAGACTATGTAAAACTAGAACTCAACGGCAGTAGATACTTTTTTACAGTAACCAACGACGGACAAACGGTAAAGAGCAATATAGTAACTTTATTTGTTAAATAACTTTGTTTAGATGATCTCTTATAAGTTTTTGAACCTTGTCTTCTCTTAGTTTTAGATTTGTAAGACCTTCTTCTATAGCCTTAAAGGCTGTGGCTTTTGCAACTCTAAAATGAAGTTCTGGTTCATCAAGTCGTGGTACTATAAAGTCTGGTCTAAGTCCTTTTTCTTTTGCAATAAGTGCTATCTCTTTTGAGACGGCAAAGGCCATGCCCCAACTTATCTTTTTGGCCCTAACATCCAAAGCACCCCTCATCATTCCCGGAAACACCAAGGCGTTGTTCAACTGGTTAGGGTAATCACTTCTTCCTGTACCAACTATTTTTGCGCCACTATCTAAAGCAAGTTTAGGCTCTATCTCTGGAGTAGGATTTGCACAGGCAAAAACTATTGCATCTTTATTCATAGACTTTATCCATTCAGGCTTAATTACGTTTGGGCCTGGTTTAGACAAAGCAATTATAACGTCTGAACCTTTAACAGCATCCTCTATAGAAGTATCCACACCCTTTGGATTTGTTTCATCACAAATGTTCTTAAAAACTTTTACATCCATAAGATCTTTTCTGTGGGAACCTAATATACCGTCCTTATCAAAAACAGAGAATTGTTTTGGATCCAGCCCTGCATGTCTTAATAATCTATACACCGAAGAGTTTGCGGCCCCTGCTCCAAGCAAAACTATTTTTACAGAATTTATTTTTTTACCAACCACCTCTAACGCATTAATTAATCCTGCAACTATTATAGTAGCTGTCCCCTGTTGATCATCATGCCACACAGGCACATCAAGCTCCTCTATTAATCTATCAAGAATATCAAAACAGCGAGGAATAGAAATATCCTCTAGATTTATAGCACCAAAACTATGCCTTAGAGCCTTTATCACAGAAACCGTTTCATCAACACTCATCTGAGATATGGCAAGCGGTACAGCATCTATTCCACCAAATTTTGAAAAGATCATTGCTTTACCTTCTAAAAGAGGTAGTGAAGCCAGCGGTCCTATGTCTCCAAGCCCAAGCACCCTACTACCATCACTTATTACAGCAACGCTATTCCATTTCCAAGTAAGCTCATAGGCTCGTTCTTTTTGTTTTGCTATATCAAGACAGGGTTCTGCAACTCCGGGAGTATATAACAAGCTAAGATTATCAAAGTTTAGAGGGATCTTTTCTCCCACAAACATTTTCCCTTTCATTTCTTCATGCAGTTTTAACGCATCTTTGTCTTTCATAATTATCTCGATATAACACAGGCTTAAAGCTCCGTCTAGCTAAGCTGATTTTAATGTTGACTTTTAAAATAAATCTTGCTATAATTTATTTATGTTTAAGTTTATTTTTTTTATAGTTGTAAGTCTCTTTATACTAAACAACACTCTTAATGCACAACTTAGCTCTGTAAAGAGGTCATCTACCTCAGATAAAAATACTAATGTAGATGCTGGAGCAAACAACCAAGACACAAAAAAAAATAATATTGCCGATGCTGTTTCATATGAAACCTATTATAACGCCAACGGAGAAAAAGAGGTTCGCGCGTATAAGTATGCCTCACAAATAAAAAACCAAAAAGAAGCACAAGATCTAAGCAAGGTTCAATACGAACAAACTCAAAACAACAATGGAGAGAGTGCTACTACAGCATATAAATGGAGTTTTCAGGATTCTGGTCAAGCAGGAAAAGTAAAGTTAAAGAATATCGAAGGAGGATCCCTTTCTTATCAAAAAACAGCTCCAGCTTCTACTAATACCGCAAGCACCCCAGAACCAGAGGAAGATGCCTCGGGAGCACCACCTCAAGCTTCTGATGAATTAAAAAGCAAAATACTCGACATGATACGAGCTCAGCAACAAAAAAACAATTAATATAAATTAAATGATCACAGAATAACTATCAAGCCACCGATAACAGCTAATATTAAAGAAAAAGCTTTTTTTATGGTTATTTTTTCTCTAAGAAAGAGTGCTGCAAAAACTATTATAAACACTACAGCGAGTTGGTTAAGTACAGCTCCAACGCTAACACTTGTTATCAACTTCATCCCTATTATCCATATACCCATAGAAAGAAAACCGCCAGATATGGAACCCGGCACCACATAATGCCAAAAAGGTCTTTGTTTCATTCTTCCAAAAAAGTTCTTTTCTGAACTAAAAAAGTACATAAGAATTAAAAAACAAAGGGCCAAAGCCATTCTTGCTGTAGTAGACCAAAGAGCAG
>CAYPMK010000064.1:0-4024 GCA_964411885.1 uncultured Bdellovibrionales bacterium | reverse complement strand
TTCTGGTTTGTTTTACAGTAGCAACAGCGTTTTTCTTTATCTATAAAAAAAGAGGGTAATGTTATTAAGTTCATTAAGGCATTTTTATTCATATTATTAGTCTTAGCTTTAATAATAAATAATAAACTAATACTGTCTAGTATCCTTATTTTTGCACTGTTGTTGTTCTTCTTCTCTAAGATAAAGCCAAAAGTGTTCTTAAGAAGGATAATTTTTGTTGTACCATTTCTGTTGTTCCTGCTGTTATTTAATATTAGCTCATTCCTCCTTGTATCAATGAAAGTGTTGTCTTCTATTTTGCTTGTTGCTTTTATTACTAATAATTTTAGTCTATACAATGTTTCTGGATATCTTAAAAGAATGCGCGTGCCTGAATATTTGCGTGATATTTTTTTGTTAGCCTTTAGGTTTTCTTTTGACCTTGTGGCTGATGTTAAAAAAATAAATAAGGCGGTTAAAATTAAAGGTGTATATAGTCGTAAAAAACTTTTTGGCTATACTTCTTTAGGGAATATTATAGGGTTATTCTTTGTAAGGTCTGTTGCAAGATCTAATAATATTTATAAGGCCATGAAGCTTAAGGGGTATTAGATTTGGATATAGTAGTTAAAAACTTGCGTTTTAAAAGAGGGACTTTTTTACTCGATGTAGAGGAATTTACAGTGAGTAGAGGAGAAAAAATAGCAGTTTTGGGGCTTAATGGTAGTGGTAAGACAACCTTTTTTGATTGTCTGCTTGGACTTCATGATTATGACGGAGATGTGAGGATACTTGATAAGTGTCCTAAAAAACATTTTAAACAGATAAATCCACATATTGCATATTGTATGCAAAATCCAGATGATCAGTTGTTTTGTCTTACTGTTAGGGAAGATCTTCTTTTTGCTCCAAGGAATTTTGGTTTATTAGAAAAGCAAACAGAGGAATCAATAATATCTTCTACAAATGAACTTATAGATGTTACTGACCTCTTAGATAAGGCACCACACGAGCTGAGTTATGGAGAAAAGAAACGTTGTGTTATAGCGAGCTGTCTTTCTTATTCTCCAAAAATACTTTTATTAGATGAGCCTACAGCCATGCTGGACCACGAACAAAAAGATAATCTTAAAAAAGTAATACTTGGTATTAAAGATACCACCATCTTAATAGCATCACATGATTATGACTGGGTAAGGTCCATTTGTGGTAGAGAATTAATGCTCAAAGACGGAACTGCTGTGTTACGTCAATAAATTTTGGACTTGGAGTGGATGCATCTATATATTTTTTAGGTGATCCGCTACTTAGTTTAAACTTATTGAGGTCTATTTTTCTAAGCGTCATGTTGTCATAAGTCCTAAAGTACATTGTCTTGTTGGTAAGATCTTTTATTATCGACCATTGTGCGTTTCCGTAGAGTGTTATTACCATATCGTATTTTTCTTTTATTGCTCCAATAGGTATATCAACGGTGTTCATTATGTGCTCAGCAAGGTTTATAGCGTCATTAGCACTTTTACTTTGTACAGATGCATCAACGGCAAAGGCTATTCTTACAAATCTTGAAGGAGGCGTCCAATCACCCGGTAAACCCAAAAGGCCACTACCAACACCTGTTGGTTGTATCTTGTAACCATTTATTGTTCTTGGGTTCTTATCTTTATGATCTAGATTTATATAGTTGCTGAGGTTCTGCATGTGCCAAGCAAAGTTAGGTCTATTAGTTGTAACTCCTATGATGTTGTCGTGAATATTTTGTTCCCCGTTAATGAATTCTACTACAATAGATTTTCCGGTTGCGTCATGTATAGCAAAGTGAAGTCCTAAACTACCTCGTACTTTTTTTATATAGGTGTCCGCTATTTTTATTTTTGGGAGTTCCTTTTTTACTTCTTCGACATTTTTAAAATTACCTAATAACCAGCTTATTATATCTGCATAGGTCACGAATTTGCCTGGTTCTGCCTTTTGATATACAGCTTCTGTAAACATTAAACCACCTGCAGAAAGTCCAGCTTCGTTGAAACCATCTATATATGTTGAGTCCATACCGTAGGCATCTAAAGCCATAAAGGCATATTTATTTGTCCAAGACAATCCCTTAACACCTTTGTCATTTATGCTAGTGGTATTTACTCCTCTAGGGATTACCCATATTCTTGATTTAAGGTCTGAAGGAAATTCCATAGTCCTTGCATTTATGACAGTCTTGTCTTTTGCTATTATTCTGAAATCAGTACACGCTGTAAGTTTATCTGTACCCAAGGTAAGAGTAAAAAATGTAAACAGAATTATTGTCTTGGTAATTGTTTTCATGAGTGCCTCCATATGTAAGGATTATATGAGCTTGCTATATAAAGTCTACTATGTGAAATAATTTTTCTTGAGAAATATTGCTCGATATGTTCCCATATAAATATGATAACACTGAATCTGTTCCACATTTATTTTCCTAAACTAAAACCGCTAAAGATATCACTAGGAGAATTTGCCAGAGAAACATATTTGGTAATCTTGACCTATAATGGTCTTAAAGGGGTAGGCGGCGCATATCCATTTAAACCTATTACAGGAGATACTCCCAAGTTACTTATTAGTGAGGCTAATAAAATAACTAATATTCCTCTTAATCCAAAAAAAGATGGGCCTAAAAAACTGCATTTATTTTTAGATAAAAAGATAAAGAGTAAAACTTTGCAAGCGGCGGTTGATTCTGCATATCATGATCTTTTAGGTAAGGTACAGAAAGTGCCAACATATAAGCTATATTCAAAAAAGAGTTTTAGTGCGTTGAACTCAGTAACTGTATTTTTACAAGATTCAATGAAAGCGACAAAACTAGGTGCTATGAATATATATGAACAGGTCCCAGATCTTAAAATACTAAAGATAAAACTTAGTGGCAAAGATGACCTTAAGCGAGTAAAGGTAATAAAAGAAGTTTCACCTACTGGCATGAAGTTCATATTAGATGCTAATCAAGCCTATAAAGATCCTAAAAAAGCAGTAAAGGTCTTAGAAGCAATAAATAAGATACTAAAAAATGTAATACTAGTAGAACAACCTTGTCCTAAGGATGATCTTAAGAGTTTAAAATATGTTACAGATAATCTAAAAGGCATGATGGTGTTTGCAGATGAATCTGTAGCCACTTTTGAAGATGCAAAAAAGGTGATCTCCAAAAAGGCAGCTCATGGAATTAATATTAAACTACAAAAGGCGGGAGGGATATACCCGTCTATGCAAATAGCAAAGCTTTGTAAGGAACATGATGTAAAAATAATGGTTGGTGCAATGATAGAGGACACAATAGGATTAACAGCGTGTGCACATTTTGCTGCAGCCAATAGTAACGTCGTGTTGACAGATCTTGATACAGACCTTGATACTCCCAAGTATATAAGTGGTGGTTCATATCTTGGTGATGGAAAAAGAAAGATATCTTTACGTCATGGATTGGGGATAGGTTTTGACCTAAAAAAACTAAATAAATATAAAAAAGACGTTGTTTATAAAAAGTTGATATAGGATTACGAGATTATCCTTAATGCAATATATGGTACTAGGTTAAATGCTATAGTTGCTATCTTATAGAGAGCCAAGACTTTATATAATATAGAGCTCATTTTTTCTTGGCTCATTTTAAAATACCTACTATGTATTTTATAAACAAGATCTTGAGCTGTTAATATTATTATTGAATAAAAAATCAGTAATCCAAAGTTGATGATAGTCATCCAAAGAAAGAGTTCCTGTAACATTTCTAGAGTTAGATTCATTTTCTCCTCCCAATATATTGTTTCAGATTATATCACTTAATGGGACTAGAAGCACTGATATGTAAAAAATATATGTTCGACAGTATTCTAATTGAGACAGGTTATTATATAATTTTAGTTAAACTCAAATATATAAAAGGTCTTTAGACTAAAGTAGTTTTTTATGGTATGTTTACCTTTATTATGTGGAGGTGTTTATGAAGAAAATACTTGTCATTGTTTCATCATTTGTATCGTTCCTTGTTGTTGGAAGTTGTGGCGGT
>CAYPMK010000063.1:0-4298 GCA_964411885.1 uncultured Bdellovibrionales bacterium | reverse complement strand
CTTTTAAAGACCAGAATTATATGGGTATGGTCGGAGAAAGTGGCGGTACTCAGGGCTCTAGTTCATCTAACAAAAAGCCAACAGACGTAGGAAGCTCTAAAGAAAAAGATACTCTAATGGACATGATACATAAGACCTATACAGATTATACAGATGCTGGCAGGTTCCTTTCTGCTGAGTATAAAGAAGTAGAAGTAAAACAGAAAAAAATTAAAAGGGCTAAGCGTGGATGATGACTATGAGTAACTTTGTACCAAAATTATTTTTAAGTATTATCTTAACAATAAGTAGTGGTTTTGTTTTTTCTGCAGACAACAATACTGCTGGAACCCTTAATACTTCTGTACAAAGTACAATGAGTACTTGGCAATCTGTTAATAATATTTTTGGCAATACTCTTCAGGATTTTTGTTCAGACTGCGTAAAAACGCCAGATCCAGATGTTAAATGTAATACAGATTCATATCAGTTTGAGTGTAACAAGAATATTACAGGTATTTTAGATCAGGCAATAGGCTCTGCAGTTAATGCCGCTGGAGAAGGTTCTGATACTTCTCAAATAATAACAACTGTACTTAGTACTGTTAGTAATGTTCTGCCAGACCTTCTTTCTAATAATGAATCCAAGTGTCAGTCTCTAAAATGTGATTCATCTAAGTCGGCAAACTCTACTGCGTCAACGGAGTGTGTTACTAAATGTCAGTCAAAGGTTACTCCTGCTTTTGCAACCGCCCAAACTGAAAAAGAAAGTGCTTGTGATGGCCCACAGGCGATAGCTACGAGTGAGAAGTGTATTGATGCCAATAAAAAATATATGGCATGTTTATCTGATAATCTTAAGTGTCCAGAAGTCTGCCAACAATGTGCTCAAACAGATAACGCTCAGTATGATAACACAAAAAAATGTGATTCTTCTATGGCAAATCCCGCTTGTGACACTATTGCTGGTCAAGATTTTGCATCGTATTACAACAACGCTGTGCAATCTGCAAAATCTAAAGCCGCACAAAAAGAACCTATATGTAAGAACAAATGTACTGCAAAGTCACAATTGAATGCACAAAGGATACTTGATTATGCTAGTCAGGCTACCAATCTTTCTGGGTTAGTACAAACAACACAAAATAGTAATGATGCAAGTGCCACACAAAATACGTCTAATAATCAAAATACAGCTGGTACTAGTAAAAATTGTGCAGACGAACCGACTGCTTTGGCAAAAAAGAGTTGTTATTGTCAAAAAGTTCCTAATCATAGTTTTATAAATGGTGAATGTGTGTCAACAGCCTCTGGTGGCTCTAGTAGTACCAGCTTGTTGAGTTCTTCAAATAATAATGTTGCAGAAGGCTCTGCTTCTAATGAAGCTGGAGAAAAATCTGCTTCTTCAATATCAGGAGGAGGGGCTTCTACTCAAAGATCTTCTGGTTCAGGTACTGGATCGTACGGCAGCGGGTTTGCTAGTGCTGGTTCTAGTTCCGGTTCTTCATCTAAAGGAAGTAACGCCACTAGTAGTACAGGCACTAATACAAGTGGAACTAATAGTTCAGGTGCGAACTCTACTGTTGTTAGTAATTCTGCTGGTTCTTCTAGCTCTTCTGCTGGCTCAAACAAAAATTTTGTTAAAGGTTCAGATGTAGGTGGTCGTTATTCTGAAGGGTTAATAGATGCAATAGGGAAAAAATTAAGGCAAAAATATGACGCAAAAGAATTGAAGCAAATATAGGGGGGCTTATGAAGTTTTATTTTTTGTTAGGATTTTTAATTGCCTCAAATCTTTATTCTGCAGAAACAGAATTAACCTGTGATGAGGCTAACAAAATAGTTAATGCAGGTATAGATCTTGGCCAAGCCTCTGGTACCTGTGATGCGATTTCAATTCAGGTAGAAAAAGGCGATAAAATAAATAGAGCGATAGAGAAAGTTAAAGAATGTGAAAAACAAAAATATGTAGATAGATGTTACAGGGGAGATATAAGAGGGGATTTTCTTGAGACATACGAAACATATACAATATGTGTTTATATGGATAACAGTGCTGGTGTTTCATTTATAGACACAGAAGTCACAGATGGAGTTCCACCATATACACCCGGAGGATACAATGGCTGTGGAGCTAATGATGCTGGACATACTGGTTCTGTACCGGGCATATATTGTGCAACAAAAGAAAGTATGGACAAAGGAATATCGGGTGGAAATAAATTAAATGCAATGGATAGAAAAATAGAAAAAGGAAAATTAGATAAAGCCAAAAAGAAAGCAAAAAAAGCTGCAGCACAATATAAAAAATGGGTAGAGAGGGACAGAAGAAGTATTGGCGGAAAAGATATTAGAGATAGAGCTACTAACTGGGATGTTACGAACCAGTGTAGAACTTACTGTGTTCTAATAAATACTAGAGCCAAACAATTAACAGACAACAAGGCTGTTCTTGATAGTTTAAAAGAACAAATGGACGTATTATGTGCTCCGGGTGGAGCTGGTGTTCCTGATCCCGACGAGATTGCAAAAAGACCACCTAAAGATACTTTTATGAAGGGCTCTGGAGATGGTTCTGGTGATGGTTCTAGTGGTGACGAAAGTCTTTTAGGAGGAGGATCAGATTCAGGTGGATTAGATAGCGGTTCTCTTGGTGCTGCAACAGCAGGAAGCGTAGCAGGTGCTGCAAAAAAAGAGGCTAAAGCAAAAGAAAAAGCATCTAAAGAGGGGCTTGCGTCTAGACTTGGTTATGGTGGTATAGCATATCCTTCTTTTGGTGGCTCTAGTGGTTCATCTAATGAGTCGGGTTCTAGTGCGGTCTCTCCTTATAAGGATACGACGCAAAAAAAGAGAACACCAGATATAGCCTCTAAAGATTCAGATGATATATTTGATGAGATAAGTAAAACATATGATGCAAGAGCCAAAGCAGAAATAATTGGCGAACCAACGCTTAGCGAAGGAGATACAAAAAAAATGCAGAGAATACAAAGAGGAACTTGAGCATGAAAAGATCTTTTTTCTTTATAGTGATAGTTTTAAGTTTCTTAATAGTGTATCAAGAATGCTCTGCCTGTGCATTACTTCAACAACAAATAGAACAATATAAGACTATAAAAATAAAAGCTGAGCAAGATAAAGACGCTGCATGGCTTATTTACAGAGATGATTGTATGTTGGATAGAGGAGAACACAACATATGTATGTATAACCCAGCTGGCATACAAATGTCATACATTAGGTCCAAAGACACAGAACCTGTAGCTCAATGTGAACTAATTTCTTGTATGGATATGGAAACCCTTATAGCTGTTAGCGTGGCCGCGCGGGTTCTTGTTCCACCAGTCACTGTTTTAGGTCCGGGAACAGTAGCAACACTGGTTACCTTTTTTGGTGCAGAGAATCTTAATCCGTTAAAAAGTAAAAAAATAACAAGCAAGTGCCAGCAACAGTGTCTTTTGTGGCAGGCAAACGATAAGCTTATAGCAGATAGTCAGGCTCAAATAGATAACCTACAAAAAAATTCTGAGTCAATTTGCAGTAGTAATTGTATAGGTTTAACGTTTGAAGCTTATAAAGAATGTGAATGTAAACGTCGTGGAGGTGTTTGGTCTTGGGATACGACAAAAAATCCTCCTGACTGTGTTGCTTGTAAACACAAAGAAGGTACTGGTAGCGAATATCAAAAGTGTCTTTGCGAGAATGTCCAAGAAAAACTTTGGTACGCAAAAGATGGTGTCTGTATATCAACTTTTTGTTCAGGAATACCTTTGGGAACTGAGTTAGATAAATGTGTTTGTGAAAAAGAAAATAAATCTAAATGGGATTCAAAAACTAACACTTGCAGTGAATTAATAGGCAGTGGTGTTGGTGACGACAATTATGCCCCAAATAGTGGTAATACTTCTAATACAGGCGGTCAAAGTGACTCGTCGTTGCTCGGAGGAATTGGTTCTGAATCTGGTGGTGGTTTAAGTTCTCTAGATTCTGGTTTTGGTTTAGCTTCTTTGGGTAGTGTTTTAGGAAACGACGATAAATATAATAAGACAGGATCTAATAAAAAGAAAACATCTAAATCTGGTTCTTGGTACAATGATTTAATGTCTGTTCTTGGATTTGATAGCAAAAAGACTTCTTCAAGCTATCAATATGATGATGAAGAGTATTATGCTAAAAAAACTGATGCGAACAATAAACAAAGTATTTCTAAACCAGTTAAAAAGCCTACAGATATTGGAGCTTCTTCTGGTGATGATATTTTTGAACAAATAACTAAAACTTTAGATAAGAATTACCGATCAGCTACAATAGGGGCACCT
>CAYPMK010000062.1:1703-4384 GCA_964411885.1 uncultured Bdellovibrionales bacterium | reverse complement strand
CTCAATGCCAGTCTATGTTTCAAGGGTTTTGCGGGAGTCTGCGGGAGTGGACTGCCTTTTTGTAGCTATTTTGGTCTTACCAAATATACATCGTTGCTAACTTTCCATTCATATCTCTTACTTTTATTTATAGGTTCTATTCTATACTTTTGCGTAGGTTTTATTTGATAGAGCTGATTATCATCAAGCCGAACAACAAAACCTTTGAACATCTTGTCGTTGTCCAAGGTGTTCATTGTGCCAATAGAATTATGCTCAGTTATAAGAATAGAAGAATTGTCGGTTGTAGATACCAGCTTGAAAGTAAATCCTGCATTGTCCCTAAAGTCAGAGAGTTGTTGGTAATTCTGATCTTTCAACCACTCTGAAATTGTTATAATAAAATGGCCATCGCCGATTAAATTACGCATATTTCCCTGATCAGGAATAGAAGCTGAACCCTTCCAGAAAATGTTTTCAATATGAACCTTTTTTAATTCTTGCTTAGGAGTCTTTTTATATTTATGAGGTGTTATTTTTACTATTTTATCGCTTAAATTTGATCTAAAGAAGTTCTCGATATCGATTTTTATCTCTGGCTTTATCTCGTGTGAAGTTCCTTCATATGTTACAAGCTGTACTTGTGGTTCAAATTTTCTGTATATCTCTATGCTGGTGTCCCATCTGTTAGGCATCATTTTGGCGCCTATTAAATTAGTTATTATAAATTTTTCTTCAGCATCAAAGCATTCACTAAATGGTAGGGTGTCATTCTGATCCAAAGCTCCCATATAAATAAACTGAGCAACATTTTTGTATGCATTTTTATCTAGTTCTTTGCCAGTTATTTGTTTTATGTCGCTGATACCTATTGGATATATTAGATTGTGGTTTTTATACTTATTTAAAGGCAATATGGGAATTCCATTTACGCCGCCGCAAGCAACAGCTTTTACGATGTCTGGATGTAATGTGGCAAATCTATTTACAAAATTACCAGAAGCAGAAAATCCATGCATTAAGACTTTGTCGTTTATTTTAATCCCATTTGCTCTCAAGATACTCTGGGCATCATGGATCATGTTTATTAGTTGTAGGTCTATTCTTTTTAATTCCTTCTCAGCGAAAAAGAGGGAATCTCTATCGAGAGCATGAGTATAAATATGTGCTTGTTCCTTTGGCCGAGGGAATACAGGTATTAATAGTGGAACGTTAAGGGCTTTACTAATTTCATTTGGGTATGACCTTAATATTAGATTTTTTGCGGACTTATCGTGTATATTTAAATCATCAGTAACATAACCCGTGTTGTTGGGTTCAACGTATAAATAAACATTTGAATTCTGCTTAATCTCCCTAGGTATGAGAAGGTAATAAGGAAAGTTAAAGCCTTTGTTTTCTTTCTCAGAAACTTTTATTAATAAAGTTCTTGATGATAGTTTGTCCAGTTTTTGTTTGTTTGATTTAAGAGAAATATAGGCGATATTTTCGGGATTTTTAAAGGAAGATTGTCCTGGTGATCTTGAACTAATCTGTGGTTTATTTGAACAAGCAGTAATGAGAATAAATATTGATAGAAAAAATGGTGTCTTAATCATTTTTATTTATTGCCTTGTAGCTTCTTTTTACTATTTATCGGCAGGAAGTTATCGTTTGTAACAACTTTCTTTTTAGTTTTTGATTCTAGCTCTAGTCTAGCCCTTTTTGCAATGCTTCCCCCTTTTTTACCAGCCTTTTTGTTTTCCTCTAGACCTTTAGCATTAATGCTTTCTGCTATCTGTCTTGTCGATAGTTCAGCAAGAGCTGTAAATATTAATTCTGCCTCTGACATATGGTCTCTAAGATTTTGTGTTTTTAACCCTTTTATTGTTTTATGTTTTTTCACAGAAACCCCAGACCACTCCTTATGAATAATGTTGGTTAGGATTGCATATTCATTTTCTTTGGTTACGTCGTGTGTGTTCCAATAATCAGTCAACTTGTTTCTAGTTTCTTGGCCCATCATACGTTGTTGTATCCATTTTTCGCTTCTGCCATGTTTTTTCCAGTACTCTCTGGCCCTGTCTAAAGAGCGCGCTGGATCTGTCATGTCTTGTATGCGTTCATAACCGACCTTTGCAAGCCAGAGTTTGATCGGTTCAGCTTTAGGGCTTGGTATAGATTGTACAAGACGAAATAGCGTTTCAGCATCGGCTACATCAGTCAAGTATTTCTTTCCGTCAGCTGCTTCCATTTTGAGTTGGTTACATTTTGTAACCGACTCGCTTCCTTCTTTGCCTAAGCGGTTTTTAAGGACTTTCCAGTAGTTCCTGGCAGCTTGATAATCTTTTTGTTGTATTAGAACTTGAATTATATCTACTACAGAAAAATACCATTTTTCTTTTTTTTCATTATATACTCTGCGAATTTTATAATCTTCAAATACAGCTAGGGATTTTTCCATTACTTTTTAACCTCTTTTTGTATTGCCGATGACAAATTGTATCATATTTAGCGATTCATACCATTCGTTTTTCTCTTGCGGGAATTGCGGGAATGGAAACATTAAATACGATGTAACAGGATTAAACAGGATGAAATACCGTCTGCGTGGACTACTTCGCTGATACCCTGAAATCCTTGCTGGCTCTGACTTTTAGTTTTTTAGATTTGCTATCCAGTCTCCACGACCAAAATCCTTTGCAACACTTATACAGTTTTTT
>CAYPMK010000062.1:0-1603 GCA_964411885.1 uncultured Bdellovibrionales bacterium | reverse complement strand
TATGGTCTTGGAACTAAAGAGGCCTGAGGGCGTCCACTTTTCTGATCTTATTCCGTTACGTTATGTAGCTTTGTCTTACATCCTTAGTTTCGTTTATCTTGCAATATATTGGGTCAATCATCACCACCTTTTTCAGACCGTAAAACAGGTGAATGGGTCGATCTTATGGGCGAATATCCATCTTTTGTTTTGGCTTTCCCTTATGCCTTTTGTTACAGCATGGGCTGGTGAGAATAACTTTGCTTCTTTGCCTACAGCTATCTATGGGGCTGTTCTTTTTATGGCAAGCGTTGCTTATTATATTTTATGTCGTGAGTTGGTTTGCGAAAATGGAGAGAATTCCATACTATCCAAAGCCATTGGGAGGGATATTAAAAGCATAATATCAGCCATTCTATATGGTATTGCAGTGCCACTTGCCTTTAAGTTCCCCATGATCTCTGTTACTTTATATAATTTGGTCGCAATTATCTGGATAATGCCAGACAGAAGGATTGAAAAACAATTCAATACTAAAGCTGCTTGCCGTTGAGAGCGCTTTACTACTTTTCTGCGATCACGAGCATTTCAAAATCTTGTGTGCTAAGTTTGTCATTTCTTGAAAAAGCTCCAAGTTTTGCTCCGTAGATATCTATTTTTTTATAGTCTAGTGATTTAAGCATCCATGTTATTTCGCTTGGTATGTAATATCTTTCGTTACATTTTAGCTCTTTGTTGTTTCCATCATCATCAGTAAATGTAACGCTGTTATGATCCCTGAATGTCATAAGATCAAAACTACAGTTGATGCAGTTTGAGTTTCCTTCTTTGGCATTATTGGCGTAAAAATCCTTAACTGAGTTAAAGATAGGGAACAGTCCATTGAGAGTAGTAAAAATAAATTTACCGTTTTTCTTTAGTGACCTAGTTGCGCTCTTAAGTATCTCAAAATTCATTTCATCAGTTTCCATCAATGAAAAACCACCTTCACAAAGCATTATTGCTAGATCAAATTCATCATTAAATGGAAGGTCCCTTGCATCAAGAACTTTAAAATCTATATTAAGTGATAGAGAGCATGCCTTCTTTTTTGCACCCTCTATCATAGAGCTTGAAAGATCTATTCCTGTCAGATTATAGCCTCTTTTAGATAATTCAATGCTATGTCTTCCTGTTCCACAGCCTATATCTAATAGCTTTAGTGACTTGTTGTGATTTATTTCTTTTTCTATAAAATCACATTCAGCAAGAGTTCCTTGCGTAAAGACTTCTTTGTCGTAGGTCTTAGAGTAGTTCTCAAATAACAGTTCATACCATTTCTTCATAATGTTCACAGTATCACGATGCTACCTTTATTTTCAAGGTCTTTATTTTACATAGACGTAGATGGCTTTGCCCGATGCATCATTTCCAGTAACACTTGGCAAGTTTGTCCTTACACCGTCTTTCCATATAGTAGCTATATTATTAACTCCATCATTATGATATCCACAGGACATTACCTCAAAACCGTTTTGAGAAGAGTATCCAATCGTAGAAGATAGTGTTAATGATAGAGTCAATGAATATATTTTGCTAAGAAAGACGTTTTTTATACAGTAGTTTATGATGATATTTATTAATT
>CAYPMK010000061.1:1323-4422 GCA_964411885.1 uncultured Bdellovibrionales bacterium | reverse complement strand
TGGTAAGAAACGAAATATTTTTCATAAGATATTTGGGCTAAATCCTACTGTCTTAAGTACTGCAAAAGGGAATTGTCGTGACATCTTCAAAAATGCTGGACAAAACGCCCTTGCAATTATGAAAGGTAGTCTAGCCACTGATATAGAAAATTGGAAGAAAGGAGAAAGAGTTTATTCTATTCTGCATATTGCTGCCCAAGACCTTATAGAATACAAAGGTAAAGAAAAAGAGCTTAATGGTGGTAAAAGGTTTGCTATTGATGAAAACAAATATGGAGTTATAGAGGCTGTAAAAGGATTACCAGAAAATATTACTAGACAAGATCTTTATCATTTTATTATGTCTGCACAAGATAATACTGGTAAAAGATCAACACCTTGGCAACTTGGTTTAAGTAACTATTTTAGCCAAGATGAAAAAGCACTAGAAACGTGGATAAATACAATTTTTCCACGCTGACGGCAAGATTTGTATATTATTTAGACATGCTATTTATTTAGACAGGATTACTTGTTTGTAAACAGGCTAAGTGCTTGTTTTCTAATGTGTTTATGTGTGGTATATTATTTGCATATAATATTAGATTGTATAGTATCCTATTTTGAATAAGGGGCAAATAATGAACAGATTGTTTTGTGTTATTGTTCTGTTTCTAGTTCAGTTCTCAATATTTGGACAACTAAATCCTATTACATATCATCATGAAAAGGATGATCTTAATTGTTCTTTATCATGTCAAGAAAATGAGATGTTTAGTTTTAATCTTGTTTTATTAAGAGGCAGGAACGATGCTTTAAGTGGGATCAAGGGACAAAAGGATATATGTTTTAAAGAAGCCTTTGAGCAAGCTTTATATAGTATAGATAATATGAGTAAAACAGAAAAAGAATTGAATTGTTGTATTCTTATTAAGTTTTGTAATGAGAGCTTCGAATCTGAACATCTTTTATACCTTTTAACATGGGATACTCGACATGATGATCGTTGTGGAGAACCAATGTTAGATTTTAATATTTATCGCGATGATTGTCGTTTTATTCCCTCTAGCGTATTGTTTCTTAATGGATTGTGATCGAGTGATCTTTTTAATCTCTTCTTTATCTTGTACCTGATTTTACTTTGATGTATAAGTTTTTGATATTCGGGGCGTAGCGCAGCCTGGTTAGCGCACTTGTCTGGGGGGCGTTTTGTTCGGTAGTATTAAAAATCTATAAGAGTCAAACAGGTCAAGGCTTTCAAGGAAATTACTTTTCCCTTCCCAGTGGAATTTTTACGAACCTCACACCTAATAATTACGCAAGCTTAGCGTAACACGTACGTTGAGTTGGGTGCAAAAGTTGGGTGCAACAGGAATGACCAAATTACATACTGTACCTAAAATAGTCATTGACTGTTTTGATGCTTGCACCTAAAATAGTCATTATGAAAAGACGATATATTGAGGAGATAATAAAAACGCTCGCCTTAAAGAACAACAAAATGGCTTTTATCTCTGGCCCTAGACAATCAGGCAAAACTACTCTTGCCAAAATACTTATGACGGAAGAGAGCACCCATAAATATTTTAACTGGGATGATCCGGTTTTTAGAAGACAATGGATAAAAGACCCGAAAGTTTTGATCAGTGATGTTAGATTGGCTGTGTTTGATGAAATCCACAAGGCCAAGAATTGGAAAAGAAATTTAAAAGGTATTTATGATACACTGGAAGAAAAATGTAAGATCATAGTAACAGGGAGCGCACGTCTTAATGTCTACAAAAAAGGCGGGGACAGCCTTCTAGGAAGATACCTAAATTTTAGACTTCATCCATTCACGGTTGGCGAACTTTTAAGAACTACACCTATGTCGCCGGACGGATCATTAAAACACATGTTTGCAGATCAAAAATATAACTTAGGGCACGACTCCGAACAAATATTAAAGAGACTGTTAAAGTTTGGCGGGTTTCCTGAGCCATATCTAAAACAATCAAAAGAATATTTAAATTTGTGGCAAATAGGAAGGTCAGAAAAGATAGTTAAAGAGGACTTAAGGGATTTAAGTCGTATCCCAGAACTTAACCAGGTCGAAGCCCTTATGTCCATGCTTCCAGAAAGAGCTGCTAATCCTTTAAGCATTCAATCGTTAAGGGAAGATCTAGAAATAGCCCACGATACTGCACAAAGATACATAAAATATTTGAAAGAGCTTTATTACATATTTGAAATAAAGCCTTATTCCAAAGTAATTCCCCGATCTATAAAAAAGGAAGGCAAGTTGTATTTGTGGGATTGGTCAGAAGTTCCAACAGAAGGGGAAAAATTTGAGAATTTAGTTGCGTCTCATTTGTTAAAAGCCTGCGATTACTGGACTGATTCTGGCCATGGGGCATTTAAATTATTCTATCTTAAGAACAAGCAGAAAAAAGAAATAGATTTTTTAATAGTTCGTGACAACAAACCTTGGGTTGCTGTTGAGTGTAAAAGTGGAAAGGAAGAGCCAAGCCCAAATTTCAAAATATTTTTGCAGTACATAAAATGTGATTATGCCATACAAATTTTAAACAAGCCCAATGTATGGGAAAAAATAAGAATAGAGAATACACAGTTAATAATAGGGTCCGCTAGCAGGGTGTTATCTTATTTGCCATAGTAGGCGTAATTCCTACAGAACTTCCAATTTTATCGGACTATTTTCATTTCTGTCGGAACATAATGTTGAATTTGCATCATAACAAAGACCAGGTAGACTAGAACCTCAATTGCACAAAGTGGAGCAACAGAAGACTGGTTGCGGATTTTAGTATATTTGCCTTTTTACTAGTCAATCTAGATACTTAACCCTGAAAGTCAATGTTGCTAAGAATTACATTATGTGGTATAATGTTTGCTGACGTTACTGACATAGTTGTGGGTTTTGGGAGGGTTAAGGATTTTTTAAGAACAGCCGATAAGAATTTAGTAAATGTTTGAGTAACTTTTTATGGAGGTACGTATGTGGAAAAAAAATTTAACGAGTTTGGTGGGAGTATTAGGTCTGGCCTTTTTGTTGTCCTCTTGCTTGGCAGACGGTAAAGACGGGGCCAATGGAACTGACGGTGCTGATGGAACCAATGG
>CAYPMK010000061.1:0-1223 GCA_964411885.1 uncultured Bdellovibrionales bacterium | reverse complement strand
CCAATGGAACTGACGGTGCTGATGGAACCAATGGTGGAGGAACTGAGTTTGATTACAAAGTTGGGGATCTTGGTCCAGCGGGGGGGTATATTTTTTACGTAGATACAGAAGACAGGTTCGAGGACTTTACTTACCTAGAGGCAGCCCCTAGTGACCTGGCTACTACATATATTTGGTCTGACGTTACAGATTCTTTTGTGGGAACAGAAAGAGGGTTAGGTAAAGGTAAGGCCAATACCCTAGCAATAATAGCTCAATCAATAGCTCAATCACCTGAAGCAGATACAGCGGCAAAGGCCTGCGCTAATTTAGCGGTTGGAGATTTTGATGATTATTTTTTGCCATCAATGAGTGAGCTAAATAAAATGTATCAGAATCTTCGTATGGAAGACCTTGGCGGTTTTGCTGGCATCGACGGCTATTGGAGTTCTTCTGAGAACGAGGTCAGATCTAACCGTGCGTGGTCCCAGGATTTCGTCAACGGCGCCCAGGACAGCAGCTATCTGGACTTCACTTACTACGTCCGTTGTGCTCGGGCTTTTTAACAATTTAGCCATTTAACTATTTTTATGGGGGGATATCAAGGGGGCGATTAAAGCCCCCTTGAGAAAATAAAATGGCATTATATTATGACCTAAAAGTTTTTAAGGATGTCTATTCGCTGATACTCAAAATATTCGAGTACACACAGAATTTCCCAAGAGAATATAAATATACCTTGGGGCAGGACATGAAGCGTGATGCTATCGTCTTAGTACGAAGTATCTATCGCGCTAACAAGGCCAAAAATAAGACGGAGTATCTTGAGGCTTTTCTGGACGATTTTGAAGTGATTAAATTAGAAATACGGTTATGTGTTGACATAAAGATACTATCTATTAAAAAACAAGCTGAGCTTTCTGTGCTTATGGATAGCATTGGAAAGCAAATTACAGGCTGGCGAAATGCTGGTCTGTAATTATAGCCAGAATCCCGATTAGCCAAGGTTATCGGGAGTGAGCTTGGTTTTTTGTTTAAAAGCGATAAAGGGACTGTTTCAATGAAGCAGTTAAACAAAATGAACGAGAAGCGCTTTTCGTTCATAAAAACGCCTTTATGAAACGGTGTTGGCGGTTTTGCTAACAACAACTATTGGAGTTCTTCTGAGAACGAGGACAAATCTAACAATGCGTGGAACCAGAATTTCAACAACGGCAACCAGAACAACAACAATAAGGACAACA
>CAYPMK010000060.1:0-4548 GCA_964411885.1 uncultured Bdellovibrionales bacterium | reverse complement strand
TCGTGATCGATAACATCCTTTTCTAACTCTTCTATGCCCATGTTAGCCCTCCTTTTAAATCGAAGTTGGAACAATAACTCCATCCATCGTAATAACAGTTCCGCCTACCGGTATGTGCCCAGCTTGGAAAACAACAGTTCCAGCATCTTGCAAAAATAAATAATCAGTTCCTCGAACTTGTAGTGTTCCATCTACATATACTTTTTCACTCCACTCTGCTATATTAGAAATGGCTGTAGTGGTGTCTGGATGAGTAAAAGTAAAGGTATCTATTAATCCATCCGGTACTTCGTTTGCAGAACAAGGATTTACAGAACCTCCCATGCCAGTTGTTTGCATATTAGCAACCATTTCTTCTCTCATAGAATTACTATCTTTTAATTTAGAAATATTAATTACATCCATAATCCCCCCCTATCCATAAACCTGAATCACTTGAGTAACATCAGATGTATATTGATCATAATAAACTCCGTATTTATCAGTGCTCATACAATAAACCGCCTCACCTGCTGTTTGGGATGAAATATTGATTAGATCTATTTTTGCACTAGATCTTTGTCTAAATGCCAACAGTTTATCAGCAGATACTTGCCCAAGATACATATAATAAGTATACCAATATGTATAAAAATTAGAACTATATTTATTTGGACATACAAACCTTTTGTCTCCAAATTGGAGAATCCTGTGAACTTGATTATTACCTAGCCTATATGTTGCCCCGCTACTATTGTAACAAAAAAATGTTTCAGAAACACAAAGCCAAACATTTGAGGAAGGATCATATCTAAATAAATACTTTTCGCTACTGAGCCATATATATCCGTCAAAAGCCCATAGCCTTTCTTTGTAAACCAAAACACCATTAGATGCCAGAGTTCCAAGTCTAACAGCATCACTTGGTGCGGTTTTAGCAGTATAGGCATCCGTGCTCGGGTCATAGCGATAAAATTTTACAGCACCAGCATCTTTATAGAGTATCCAAATATATCCGTTTAAATAAACAGCAACAGTATCTCCCGCTGATGGAGTTGTTGGCAAATCTGAAAAAGGAGACCACGAGTTCCCTAAAACATTATATGCTTCATTCTTTGCAGTAAAAGCGTCTCCAGTTGTTCTGCCACCTATACAATAAATATCTCCATCATATTCTGCTATACCAAATCCATACCTTGGAGTAGTTATAGCAGTCAAAGATGCCCATGTATTTGCTACAGGATCTAATGCTTCATTTTTATCAGTAACAACACCTGCAGCATACCCGCCAATCACATAAATTTTTCCATCATAATAAATTCCCCTTGGTTGATAACTCCATCCACTTGTTCTAGGTGTGGTTATGTTTGTTTTGGCAGTCCAAGAAATTGGAGAAACATCAGAGTCCATTTCGTATACTTTATTTTCTGTCGTATCTGCACCTATTACCCACCCAGTATGATCACCATCAGTCACCCCAATTCCATAATTTGCCGTAGATACTGGAAAATCCGTATCGCTTCCATATAGTGTAGGTAAAGTATCACTATAAAGCAACGATCCACTAGCTGTTTGTAACGAAGAAGCAGCCCCACAATAAGTTGTATCTCTTTCGTCTGTGATGTTGGCTGTATAGATGGCAACTACCGCAGCACCTACATAAACCTGAGCTAAAGATAATTCATAAGTAACAGAAGTTTGAGTTAGCGCCGGAGCTGTAGGCGAAGCTGCCTCTGTGCCTGAAATAACAGCTATCTGAGCATAAGGGGCAGAGAGAGGTGTCAATCTAAGCACAATACGATCTATTCTATTTAAAGTAGCATGAGCGGCAGGAATATTAATGGTAGAAGCAGCGTCTTCTTCATAATAATAACCTTCTATAAAAGATCCACCAGCTTTAACAGATACAGTCATAGCTTCTGGCGAAGAAGGAACTACCTCAAATTCATCTAAATAATTAAATACATATCCATTGGAGCCAAAATGCTTCAAATGATTCGCTATTTGACTCTGTGTATAGGTTCCTGTAATTAATGATATTTGTTTACTCACTAAACACCTCCAGCCATTTTATAAACACGATAAATATAGTTGTCTAAGTATTTGAACTTCTCTCGAATTTTATCCTCTAATAAAGGAAGCGGATAACCTACTTTAATTTCGTAAGAAGTTCCTTCGCTTTGAGAGTAAGACTCCACCACTTCGGTTACTCTTTGATAAAAAGTCTTTCCATAAGCTTCGATTGTAATTAGGTCTCCGATATTAAAATCTGTCCCATAAGTATAAACTGAGTCCAATACCTCAGCAGTGATACGAGATTGCTGTTTTCTTTTCTCTGCTAAAGTATTTTCAAAGGCACTTACCGCTACGGTAGTGGAGCTTGCCTGATCGGTGTCTTCATAACGGCTCATACCGCTTACTGTATCGTCTGATGTAGTATATCTGGCTACATTAGTGGAACCAAGAGTATAGGTACAGTTTACTTCAATTCCGTCTGTATATACTGCGTTTTTTAGGTTATTTAAGCTATCCGAAAAGACACAGGGGGTGATATTTCCTTGATAGCAATTAAATACTGCACTAGATCCAGTCCAGAAAATTTCATACCCCACGTCACCAAATAAAGATAATTCATTTAAAGATGTCCTTAAAGGTTGAAAGGATAATTGATAAGTAGTTGTGCCACCCAACACCATAGTCGTATTAGTTAAGTACGGAATCGTCCTTCCACCATTGAAAGGAGAAATACACTCCGAGATCATTAAATTCTCCATTAAGGTAGATACGTTATTGGTTAATTCTCCATAAACTTGGTTCCTATGTAAAACATCAACTACACTTCTACGATCAATTCCTGAGTAAGCACATCCTGAAACAGTAGTGGTCTTTGAGTCTGTAGATTTATGTAGATTATTGATCACTAAGGGATAAACCTTTGTTCCAAAAGTGTATAATATTATATTATTTTTCACATAATCAGTGTCAATATCTGACGGAATGTTTAATTCAAAAGTATTCAGATCATAGAACCTTCTCACATGAGTAAAGTTATGATACCTCTGGATATTCCCTAAGACTTGGAAGGAAGAGTTAGCTAATTGTAACATTAGATACTATCCCATGTAGATGAAAAAGTAAGCGTTGCAGATGAGCCTATTGACTCATTGAACGCATAATAAGTTAAATTGTTCAATCCAGGATTTAAAAGAAATAAAGTCGAAGCTCCTAAATTATAAAATACATTTACCCCATCTAATGTGGCGTATTGTTCACCGTACTTAGTATAAATTCTCAAAGTTTCTCCAGCGTTAATTGTTCCAGTATATTGAATTGTTTCGCCGGTATCTGCATTATAAAGAGTTGGATTGGTACACTTACCTACGATTTCTAATAAAAAAGGAGAAGTAGTGTTGCCACTATTTGTGCAAGTCATAGCACCTGGAGCAGCCATTACAATAGGCACATCTAATGGAATAGTCAATCCACCGGAATGCCCTGATAAAGTCACCACTGTAGGCGTAGTGTCATAATAATAAGGATCGGGAGCATAAAAAGTAACGGCTGATTTTAGTATTCTTCTCCCTGACACTAAGTCATACATCGGAGTATGAGATTCTAAATAACAGCTCAATTTAGCATCATAAATTCCAGATACCTGAAACCTTAAATACCCTATGCCTAATTTGGGGCTTAAATAAGCCATTGTTTCCTGATACAAAGCTGTGTTGGCTACCTCAGAACCAGCCAAGAATAATAAATTCATTTGGATCCTTTTTGCTGGTAAATAATTACTGGTTACTGTTTCGCCATCTCCAAAAGGATTCTGGGTAGATACAAAAGTGGTTTCAGCACCTAATCCAGTTAATTGGTTCCACTTAATAGGGTTAGTAAAGCTAACCGTATCACCGTTGTAGTTAGTATAGCTTATGTTCATACTCTACTCCCTGCTAAGTAAGAAGATCTTTCTATTTGTCGCCTTACTTCTTTTGGATCCAAAGGTTTTTGGGTATAAATGTTAAAATTATTATTTACAGTGTTCCCAACTCCAAAACCATTACCACCAGCAGGAGGATTGCCAAAGCCTTTAGTTAATGGCACAACTAATTCAGCTCCAGCTTCACCCAACATGACACGAGTAGGATGTGTCACTAATCCGCCATTTGCCATTGGCTCATAATCACTACTATCGCCAACATCACCGCTATAGTTTGCTCCACTAGCGCTTACAGCACTGTTTAATGAAGCTATTCTGTTAAGCAATTCCTTAATCCTAGCCACAGTAGCTTCTAATGCAGGGATCCTATCCTCTAGTCCGTCAATTAATCTTTGCACCCAATTTTTGCCAATTTCTTCTGCTGAATCAAGAACAGGGTTCCATTGTTCAACATATTCAGCTAATTGATCTGGCGACATAGTTAATAAATCTTTAACCGCTTTAGCTATTTCACCATCTTCGCTCATCTTTTCAAGTATTTTTAGTATCTGCTCTTTATTAAGTCCGAGAGAGTCGAGGAACTTTTTAGTATTTTCTTCTATTTTGGCGATCTGTTCTTCTGTGCTACCGGATAA
>CAYPMK010000059.1:0-4574 GCA_964411885.1 uncultured Bdellovibrionales bacterium | reverse complement strand
ATGTTAGCCAGAAAGACCTACCGGGTTGTGGGTAACCGTTAAAATCTTCATAGTTTATGTTCCCTATGTTCTTAATTTCTATGTTGGCAGAGAAAGGGCCGATGAATGTAGTTATTCCAACGTTGTGTTCCCTTTTTATACTTGCTGGCAAAAGGTTGGCTGTATCGTAGAATAATCCACTTGAATATATGAATTCATAGTAAGGCTTGAGAACAGAATAAGTTCCACTTAATCTTATAGATGCTGTGTTCTTGAATTTTCCGGGTAATTGTTTGTTGTTGAAAACGGGTACTTTACTTTTATTTATAGGATCTTGCCATGTGTAGTTACAAGATATAGATTGACCTTTAAGAGGCTCTAAAAGCAAGGTAGCCTCTATTCCATTGTTAACAGAATTTGATATATTAACCGCTTGACCTATGCCTCTTGAATTATATACGTATGATATTACATCATCCACGCTTGTTCTAAAGTATGTGCTACTAAAATGTATGATCTTAGTTTCAGCTTCTAATCCTATATCAAAGTTTATACCTTTTTCTGCCTTAAGGTCATTATTGCCATTAAAAAAACCTCTGTCTCCAAAAAGTTCAAAAAAGGAAGGTTCTCTAACATATCTTGAAAGATTACTTTTTATATTTAGCCAATTTAGTAACATGTATTTTGTGCCTATCTTTGGATTAAAGTAATTATTAGATTCGGTTCTAGGAGATGAAGCGGATCTGAATTTATTGTCGTAGTGTTCTAGTGTTATAGCAGGTATAATAAAAAGATCTTTATTTATTAAAGAGATATTGTCTTGTATGGCAACAGAATAGTAGTTCCTTGAACTTGGTTCGGCATTTGTATGATATAAGAGATCATATGAATTATAATTCTCTCGTCTAATATCAATATTAGAACTTATCTTATTAAAATTTGTTGGCAATTCAAAGAATTGATTAAAACCATAGCTTGTAGTTATATATTTGTTATGTTGCTTGCCAAGTCCGACGTCATTATTGAGGTCTGTGTATTTTTCTTTTTTATAAGAGTGATCAACCCTTGAAGCAGAGTTTAGTTTTCCTATTAGTTCATTTGATATTAGTTTTAGATTAACAATATTCCTTTTAGTGTCGAACGTAGTTATGGCTTTTGGGTTATTGTCCCACGTTGGAAGATGCTGGTTTTTTATAAAGTATTGTTCAGATATAGAGGCTCTAGTTTTTTGAGATATATCATAAGAGAGTGTTCCAAGTATATTTCCCTGATGGTATTCTGCGTTATTCCTTTTTTCTCTTTTATCATCATTGTTGTTCCATTTAGTTCCGTTATCGTTGATAAAACTAAAGTTATTTTTGCTGTTAGAGTATCCACCATTTAGAAGATAATCAAAACGTCCTGGTTTTTGACTTACTGTTGAATTTATCTTTAATGAGTTGAAGGAACCATATCCAATTGAGGCGTCAGCGTTTGGATATTGTTTTGCTCTTTTTGTTTTTATGTTAAGGGATCCACCTATTGATGAACCAGAAAGGTTTATGGGACTGTTGCCTTTATAGATTTCCACACTTTCTATTTGTTCTACAGGGATGTTACTAAGATCTACCCCGCCACCAGAAGAATCATTCAATGGGACTCCATCCATATACACCATTACTTGATTACTTGAAGCTCCTCTTAGCGATACGCTTGAAAAACTACCCAATCCCCCACTTTGTTGTACTTGTACGGAGCTTTCTTTTTCTATTAATTCACCAAGGTTTTGTTCCTTATCTTGAAATTTTTCTTTTTGTATTACATTACTAAAACCAGAATGTTCCTTTGTATTCGTGTCCCCTGTTAATAATTGACTTGAACTATCGTCTGTAACTATAATTTTTCCTAAAGATATAGTTTGTGTTTCTTGCGCCAGTAAGTTGTTACTAAGCAATAAGATGCTAATGATGTAATAAATAGACCTATCTTTCACAGAAAACAACGTCCATTGGAGACAAGCCTATGTCTAAAGGTCCTTCTTGGATGGTGTCAGTTGCTGTATCTATTACATACATGCCACCATCTATGTATGACCAATCAGCCACCCACAGTAGGTCATCATCATCCTTTATTATCGCCTGAAGGTTTTTTGTTCCACTATTACCCATTCCAGCAATATTGTTTGGATATATATAGCTAGTTTGAGGATTGAATCTTTTTAATGAGCAGTTGTTCCAATCGTCATATTGTATGAAGTAACCCTGAGTATCTGATATTATCTCTAAACCTGTTATTTGTGTCGTTGGAGCTATAATAGGGGTTTCTGCTTCTAGTGTGTTTAAGTTTATTTTTTGAATGCCACCTTTTATTGGGTTGTTTGCACTTGATAAAGTACCGTCTGCACCTGCTACATATAGATAATCACCGTAATGTTTTATTTTGGCAAAAGGGTTTCTTACATCCAGCCTTATACCTTTGAACAATGATAAAGGATCTGTATCTATTTCTACATCAGTGCTTGTATCAAAGACAGCAACGTAGGCGTCGTTAATAGGGGCCATAGGAAAACCACCGCTTGGAGCAAGTCGCTGCATTACAATAAAGAGCCTATTACCAACAATTATTCCACTAGCAGGTTCTGGACAACCATCGCTATCGTTATATGCAGAAAGATTAAGCTCTCCTATTTTGAATTCACTTTCAACAAGGGCTGATGGATTTATGATCCAAACTTTTGGGCTTCCATATCTTATTAGGTAGGCTTTGTTCTCATTAACAAAAACTATTTGATGTGGATTTGAGTTATTCTCTATTCCTTCTGTAGAGAATTCCCAAACAGGTTTTACAGGATTTTGCATAGAGAATTTTGTTACAGTGTTGGTCCCGTAAGCTTCTACTCTATAGAAGTCTTTATTGAATGCAGATATCCATAGGTCTGATCCAGTTGGTAAAAGATTATTAGCAGAGGTCCTTGGTGCTGAATATCCCATTACAGCGTGTGCGCCACTCGAATAATCTGGGGCAGAACTTACGATGATAGCGTATTTTCCAGTTGGACTGTATGGAAGCATAGCCTCTTCACTAGTTGAGTTGTTTTCAGTTCCACATGAAGTTATTGCTAAAGCTATTAGTAGATACTGGATATTTGATATTATCTTTTTATGCATGATGACCTCACTGTATCACCATTAGCTGTCTCTATGTGGATGATATAAAATCCATTAGGGATATTTGAGATATCTAGCTCTGTACTATTGTCGTCTATGTCCTCTTGTGAAAGTACAAGTTGCCCTAGAGTATTAAATATTTTTACAGTAGATATGGTTTTTTTTACAAGAATTATGTTTATCAGCTTGTTAGTAGGATTTGGGTATATAAAAAGTGTTTGTTCTTTTTCTGTACTGTTTATTCCAGAGCTTTCCTGATCTATTATAGCCACAGCGTCAAGATCAAAGCCGCTTGATGCAAAATTGGTTGGCCATGGATCATTTACTTTGTTACCGAGCGAGTCATAACTTGCATGTTCATCTTGGATGCAACCTACTACGTCCACTATTTTTATGTGTGTTATGTGGTTGATATCTAGTTCAGGTGTACCACTTAGTTCTTCTAGGTCAAAAGGTGTGCCATAGTAAACTGTAAATTTTCCAGCAAGATTATTTAATCCACTGTTCTGCATTGTCTCAAATGGTCCTATTTGTGTCGCTGTTTGAGTATTGGATGTTGCTGGAAACCTAAAAAAGTTTATACCATCTGAACTTACTTCCACAAAAGCAAGCTCAAGAAAATATGGTGGTCCAAGTGTTGGATCGCTGAATGAATTTTCAAAAATTGCAAAATCATATCCAGTTTTGTTAGATATTGGTGTCTCAAATGTTAGGGTCGCTGTTCCGCCATCTCCCAAAGAGACTATAACGTTATCCGCTATTCCAGTGGCATTATCTTCAACTCCATAGCTTGCTAAATTGGTGCCTCCATCCATTATTGAGGGGTCAGCTATATTTATATAGCCTCTTGATACTTGGCAAGCTGTTGCCCAAGCTTTAATAGTTGGATCATCTTTGTGGATAGGATTTTGTTGAGCAAAAACAGGTTTTGTTACTAAAACTAGAGAGAGTAAAAGAAAAATAGATTTCATGACATTCCTCCTCGGGATACGCTTTTGGCAGGTGCTCGGACTTGCGTTCTAAATAACGCTTACCGTTGCGGGACAGTTCCGGATTTTCACCGGCATTCCCCTGCAAAAAGGGTTTAATTGTTGATGTCACTTTTATTGAATTCGTGGTAAAAAGTCAATGCCTATAATTTATAAGGAGGTTCTATGAAAAAGATCTTTTTAGCGTCTTTTATTACTTCTCTGTTGTTATTAAGTGCCTGTGGTGGAGGTGACCCTATTGTTTACATGTCTGGGTTTACCATGAACGAGGACGAAACAAAAATAAATGCTAATTATTGGAAGGGCGAAGAGGTCAGTAATTTACCCCCTAAAGACTTGTCTTTAGCCACAGCTATATTTGCTAATAGTGATTTTACTTATATCTCTGGTTTTGCTTTTATTGAGAATGAAACTAGAGCTTGTTATTGGACGGGTGATGGTACTATTAAAGTTCTTTCTT
>CAYPMK010000058.1:0-4881 GCA_964411885.1 uncultured Bdellovibrionales bacterium | reverse complement strand
TCTGTAAGATATCTTGCCTGTTGTGCGGCACCGGCATAGGCGGCCATATCAACAGAATTTTGTAGATTTATTTTAGCAGCTACAAGAAAACCAATATTAACTACCATGGCTACTAAGAGTGTTAGTAGGCCAAAAGATAGTGCTAATAGCACGGCTATTTGCCCCGTCTTATTTTTTATCCAGCGCAACAAATCCTAACCCCTCTCGCCATAGATAGCAGTACCTATTCTAACATGTGTTGCGCCTTCTTCAATGGCAATATCAAAATCATTGCTCATGCCCATGGATAAGCATTCCATCTTGGTCCCAAGTTTTTTGTTAAGCTCTGACATTGTTTCTCTTAATGTTATAAAATATTTTCTGGAATCTTCTTTATTATCGCTGTATGGCGGTATACACATTAAACCTTTAAGTTCAATGTTGCTTATTTTTAGGGCTTTTTCACAAACATGGAGTATTTCATTTGTGTTTGCTCCTGTTTTTGAGGCTTCGTTCCCAAGATTAAGTTCTAGAAATATACAAATTGGGTGTTTAATTTTTTTCTCGAATTCCTCTACTTGTTTTAGTTTGTATATGGAATGTATTGTCTTAAATTTACCATTAAGATATTTTATTTTGTTAGTTTGAAGCGAGCCTATGAAATGCCATTTTATTTTTCTGAAATCATCTTCAGACAAAAGGTGCTTTAGTTGATCGTATTTATTCACAGCCTCTTGTACATAGCTTTCACCTATATCGTAAAGACCTGCTTGTATTGACTCAATTATGAGGGCTGGTGATACTGTTTTTGTAACACCTATGACAGTAATATCTTCTTTTTTTCTACCACTTTTAATGCAAGCAGTGTGTATCTTTTCTTTTATCCTGGCCAGATTTTCTGCTATCGTCATTGTGGTTCTATACCTGCTTTGTCTAGGCTCTTAATTAGCTCAAATAATGGCAGACCAACAACGTTGGTGTAAGACCCAAGGACTTTTGATACGAACTTTGATCCTATACCCTGAATTGCATATGCCCCAGCTTTGTCCATGGGCTCTTTTGTTCTTATGTATCTTTTATATTCAGCATCTAAAAAATCACCAAAGAACACTTTTGATGTAACTGCTTTGGCCTTGATAACTTTTAATTTTTTGTCTTTATATATAACAAGATGGAAGGCGGTAATTACCTTATGGGACTTGTTGTTGAGGCCTTTTAACATTCTAAGGGCATGAGCCTTATCAAGAGGTTTTCCTAGCAGGGTATTATTAAGGACCACAATGGTGTCTGCAGATACTACCAGTTTGTTGGGATTCTTTAGAGCTACGCATTTTGCTTTCCTAAGACTTACTTCTAAGGCATTTTTTACTGGATCTTTTATTTTACAGGATTCATTAACCTGTGGTTTTACGACGCTAAAACTGTACCCTTGTTCTTTTAACATGTGTATCCTTCTTGGAGAAGAAGACGCAAGTATAAAGTCCGTTTTTTTCATAACAATAATACTAATACACAAAGATGATATAGGCAAATAACATAAGGCATGCTATATTCCCCTTTAGAGTTATTCTCTGGGGGGATTGGTGATCATTGGTTTTTATTCACCAACACTAAACCTTGATGGGAGCTGTGCCTTTCAGTGGTGTGCATGCCTTCCTAGTTTTGAAGGAAGCCTAAAGCTGAAATACGGTACCCACTTTACGCGCCGGTGAATAACACGCGCGTGACACCGCCAATCTGGAGGATAGCTCCTGATATGGCTTTAAAGGAGGAAGTACTAGGTGGCTAAAAAGATCATAGTGGCTGATGACAGTACTACGGTCCAGAGGGTCGTAAAACTAATACTTGCACCAAAGGGTTATGACGTTGTTTCTTGTAACAGCGGAAAAGAAACTCTGGAAGAAATAAAAAAAGGCATACCTTCCATAATATTTGCAGATGCTGTAATGAAAGATATTAATGGAATGGAACTTTCTTTAGAGCTAAAGAAAAAAGTTAAAGAACTTGCAAGTATTCCTGTTGTTGTGCTCGTTAATAGTTTTGATAATATTAGCGACTCAGAATTCAAAAAAAGTAAAGCTGTGGCAAAACTCATGAAACCATTCGACGATGCTCAACTGTTGGAGTATGTTGAAAAATATTCTTCTAAACCACTCCTAATCGCCGACGATATGACCATACAGGAAAAGCACGAATGGGATATGGATAGTTTTGAAAGACCAGAAGTTCCAGATCTTAATGATCCTAGAAAAACGATTAAAGCTTATGGCGGAAAAATAGATATAGAAGAACAGATACATGAATCAGAACCTGCACAACAGGTTGACGACGAGTTCTTTACCATACCAGAGGATGAAATAATACGAGAACTTGGGATACCAGACCCTGACGATTATAAAAACACAAGAACAGCACCTCCAAAAATGAACAAACCTTTGTCTGAGGAAAGCCTTAGTGAAGAAGAAGCAAGGCGGCTTTTAGAAGAATTTAAGTTAAGAGAAAATAACGATGGAACTATAAAGTTTGATGAAGATGGCGATACTATGATCGCAGATTTTAGTTCTCAGGCAAAAAAATCTCCTGTGGAAAAAATAAATCCAGAACCAGATATGGGACTTTGGAGTACTAAGGATTATTCTGATTCAGAAGCAGAGGATAGAACGCAAAAAATAGAGACTGTACAAAAGGATACTTTTAATACATACACCTTTGATGGATTGAATGATATCCCAGAGCTTGAAAAAGAACTAACAACACCTGTTTATAATCCAAAACTTGCCAACAAAGAAATAGAGGCTCTAACTAAAGAGGCTGTAGAAAAACTTGTTAAAGAAATGTTGCCTCAAATAGCAGAAAAAGTCATTAAAGAAGAAATATCAAAGATCATTGGCAAAGAACAAGATGCCTTTTGATAGAGAAAAACTGACAGCCTTAATAAGAGTAGCCTTGCAAGAGGACCTCCCAAGTGGAGATCTTACTTGCAACGCTGTAGTGCCAAATGAGATGCTTGCAAAAGGTAAGGTCATTAGCAAGGCGGACTATGTTGTTTCTGGAATAGAAGTAGCAAAGTTCTGTTATGAAGGGCTCGATAAAGGAATAAAATTTAGTAGCAACTTCAATGATTCGCAAAAAATAAAGAAAGGGGAAATACTTTTTGAGGTTTCTGGTAACGCCGCTGTTCTTTTGAAAGTAGAAAGGACTGTTCTTAATATAGTGTCTCATATGATGGGAGTAGCTACAAAAACAAATGAATTAGTAGAGCTTGTAAATGGTACTAATACAAAAATATTGGATACAAGAAAAACACTTCCGGGTTTAAGGTATATACAAAAACTTGCAGTGCTTCACGGTGGAGGAACAAACCATAGAGCCTCTTTGTCTGATGCTATTCTTATAAAAGAGAATCACATAGCATGTGCTGGCGGTATAAGTAATGCGCTTAAAGCAATAAAGAATGTTAAGAACGTTCAAAAGGAAATAGAAGTTCGCTCCATAGATGAATTAAAAGAAGTCCTTAATAGTGATGTTATAGTAGATATAGTTATGCTTGATAATATGGGACCCGAAAAAGTTAAAGAAGCTGTGGCTCTTGTAAAAGGTAAATTTAAATTAGAAGTTTCTGGTGGAATAAATAGTAAGAACATAAGGCCTTATGCAGAAGCTGGAGTGGACTTAATATCTGTTGGAGCACTAACACACAGTGTTAATGCTGCAGATCTTAGTTTTTTATTTGAGGGAGTATAGTACTTGATCATAGGAACACAAATAGTTGTCCTTGATGAAGTAAGTTCCACCAACGATTATATTCGCAAAAATATTGATGAACTAAAAGACGGCGCAGTGGTAATATCTCGTATCCAAAGTTCTGGAAGAGGGCGAAATACAAAAAAGTGGATCTCATCATATGAAGGAAATCTTTATGCAAGTGTGCTTATAAAAGATCAAGCTTGGTTAGAGGTGCCTACTCATTTACCCATAATTTGTGCTGTAGTGCTTAGGGATTCTATTATTAAAACACTTGGTAATGAACCTAATGAACTATTATTAAAGTGGCCTAATGACATTTACTATAAGGATGCAAAGCTTTCTGGGATACTTATAGAATCAAGTGGGAATAATTTGATTTTAGGCCTTGGTCTTAACATAGTAGATGCTCCAAAATTAGCTGATAAAAAAACTGCCTGTCTTGCACAAATAATTGGACCTAAAAAGGCTCCTCTACCACAAGAAATACTTAGTATTTTTATAGAGTTATTTAATAGATCGGTTGGTTTATATAAACGTGATGGTTTTAAATATTTTATTACAGAATGGGAGAAATATTGCAGGCATCTAAATAAAAAAGTTTGCATAAATGAAGGTCTTGAGGATAATACGCCATTAAAAGCAGCTCTATTCTTGGGACTTGCAAAAGATGGTGGTGCAAGGTTAAAAGTTGATGGTGAAGTTGCTGAAAGAGTTGTTTATTATGGCGAGATATCAATTGGAGTGCTAAATGGTTGATAATTTTGATCAAGATCAGAATGTTTTAACAGAGGATGGTAGGGTCGTAGTTACCCAAGCCTACTGTCATAATGGTCATGACCTTATAAATAATGACGTTAAGGTATCAGGCTATCCTTCTATAAATCTTTTAGTGAGTGATGGAAAGAACGAAGAGCTTGTATATATAAGTGCCATACAGGGCGATAACAGTAAAAAATTTGATACTTCATATCCAGAACACACATTGCTAACAGTTATGTGTCCAGTTTGTAAGGAAGAACTTGATAATATTGCTCCCTGTGACTGTGTAAAGGGGAGTAAATTTGTAGCTATATATCTTAACAAGAAAAGAAATTTTAGTAGTTGTGTAGGAATATGCAATAGTTGGAATTGTAGTCGTTCTTTTATGGGTTCAGC
>CAYPMK010000057.1:0-5423 GCA_964411885.1 uncultured Bdellovibrionales bacterium | reverse complement strand
TCAATGATGTGGGGTTTATGGTCCCACGGTTATGCAAGTATGATAAACAAATTGGGCGTCAGCAGGTTTAATCTCTATAGATGCATAATAGTATTTGTATGCTTTTTAATATCCTCAGTAATCATTGGAAATGTCCTCGTCTCAAAAGAAGCAATATTATGGTTAGCATTAAGTGGTTCGTTGGTTTATTTTCTTTCAGATCTTATTACTCACCACGCACTAGCAAAGAGTGGTCCATCAAGGATACTTATCTTATCTGCCTTCGTACCGTCGATGGTAGCTATCTACTCATATTTTATTCTAGATAAAACTCTCTCAACAAACAAACTGCTGGGGTTAATATTTTTACTCCTTTGTTTGTTCTTTTTAGCACTAGAAAAAAAGCGTTACGGTTCTGGTTCAATTCTAATTTTTATTATCGCTATCTTTGGATTAAACATAGAGGCTCTGGGAACAGTCTTTATAAAAAAAGCCTTTATGACTGCACCAACAATGGATCCAATGGCCGCAAACCTATACAGAGTTCTTCCTGCCATCATACTTCTTTTGATCTATAATTATTTTAGAAGAATCCCCGTAGGAACAAAAGGATTGAGTACAAAAACCAAGGCTACAGTTCTTAGCGCTGTATTTTTTGCAGGCTTCATAGGTTTTTATTTATATTTATATGCAATATCACACTCTGACAACCCTGCGGTTATAGCCGCATTGGCAAATACAGCACCTATATTTTCTTCTATCTACGAACATTGGCGTAATAAAAAACTTCCTAATAAATATTTTATTGGTTCTATATTAAGTATGATAGCCGGCTTAATCCTTATCCTTTGATGCTTACAAAGTGTTCAAGTAATTCCAAAGTACTGTTTCTGCATTAAGGCTGTATCGGTCTAGCTCATCCTTGGTAGCTTTTACCTGATCACCTTTTGTCCTGTTAACAAGAATACAGCATATAACTGCAAAAGTCGAAAAGCCCCAGTGGTTCAAAAAGGCCGCAACAACGGGGGACTCCATCTCTATATTTTTAACTCCAGCCTTTTCTATCTTTTTAAGCCATTTAAGTTTTTCTTTATCGTCACAAAAGCTAATTGCACCGTCTATTCTATTCTGCTCAATATAAAAACAATCCCCACCAATAGTTTTTCCTGTTATCAAAGGCACTTTGCTATTAACATTAGCGGTAATTATTTTTTCTACTGTATCTATAGGAAAATTTGGATCAAACTTTTGTTCTTTTCCTAAAACAAAAAGTCTATACGGTTTAAGGTCTGGGCATAAGGCCTGTGTAGTAACAACGACAGTACCCGGTTCAACAAGCCCACCACTAGTACCAACTCTGCACCAAAAAACTTTATCAATATCCTGTATAGAACCTTTTTTTACGTAGTACACTAACTTCATCAACTCATGCAGTGCTATAGAAGTACTTGGCATTCCCATGCCATGAGAACAAAATAAAACCCCACTACTATAAAAAATAGTGAATCTTTCGTCTTTGGGAAATTTAAAAAAAACACCGTCTTTATTATTTTCATGCCAAGCATTAGCCATCCTTGCTATTCTTTGTCCAGAACCAGCCATAACAACAGCCTTAAGATCTTTCATTTTTTTAAGACAGTCATCTGCACTAGATATTCCAAGATGATACAAGTGGTCTACAAGCTCACCAGCAAGCACCTTATCCAAATAGGACCTGTTAATATTCTGTATTTTCATAACAAATAAAATATATTCCTTAATGACTTAAATCAATAAAAAGAGTAGAAAAACACATAAAGGAGGTGCTCCTTGGAAAGAATAATAAGTTTTTTAGGTCTGCTCTTCTTTATAGGTATTGCAATACTACTAAGTAAAAACAAAAAGGCCATAAGTCCAAGAATAATCTTAACTGGAGTAGGAATACAATTTGTAATAGCGCTCTTGGTGTTCAAGAGTCCTTTAGCTAGTTCTTTCTTTACTTGGACGAGTAAGGCATCTGAATATCTTTTAGAATATAGTGCACAAGGTGCTAAATTTGTTTTTGGTCCATTAGCCAACATAGACGTACTAGGAAGAAGTTTTGGAGCAGAGAATGTTTTTATATTCGCTGTATCTGTGTGTGCCACATTAGTATTCATCTCTGGATTGATAGCTTTGCTGTATCACATACGATTAATGCCTTTCATAATTTCAAAACTTGGAAAAATAATGCAAAAAATAATGGGCATCACAGGAGCAGAAGCCTCTGTTACAGTAGCAAACATTTGGTACGGACAAACAGAAGCTCCTCTCATCATAAGGCCATATCTGCACAAACTAACAAGATCAGAACTAATGGCTGTTATGACCACAGGCTTTGGCACCATGGCAGTAACGGTGTTCATAGTCTATATAAGGCTTGGAATAAATCCCGGACATCTTCTTGCGGCATCTTTTATGGGAGCTCCTGCGGCACTAATTATGTCTAAAATATTGATACCAGAAACAGAAAAAAGATCTAAACAAGACGACAATGTAAAACTAGGAACAGAATACCATGGAGCAAACTTCATGGATTCAATATGTCAGGGAGCAAGTGACGGAATAAAACTTTTTATAAACATCATAGCAATGTTAATTGCGATAATTGCAATCATCGCCCTCTTCAACTCACTACTTGGTGGATTAGGCTCTTTAGTAAACATAGACGGGCTAAGTATGGAAAGAATAATGGGATATGTTTTTGCTCCTCTAGCATGGTTAATGGGAGTACCATCACACGACGTACTTAAAGTTGGACAATTAATAGGACAAAAATTCATACTCAACGAATTCATTGCCTACCTAGACCTTGCAAGAATACAAGCTGAACTAAGTCCAAGGTCTGCCGCCATAGCAACTTATGCATTATGCAGTTTTGCAAACATAAGTTCTACGGCCATACAAATAGGTGGCCTTGCAACACTAATACCAGAAAGACGACAAGAAATAGCAAAGCTTGCCTTTTACGGAATGATCGGCGGAACTTTATCTTGTTTTATGATGGCGTGTATAGCGGGCATAATACTATAAACACAGGAGGTGTAGTTTGCAAATAATAGCAAGTCACAAAGAGGCATTAAAATGTTTGGATAACAATATACTTGGTTTTGATCTTTATGAACAACTATGTACCTACACACAAGACTCATATAAACTTAGCAACAAGTTCGAAAACCTTGAATTTGACGGCATAATATGCATACTTAGAGCCGCACTTCCAATGGCCTTAAAACTATATAAAATGAGTAATAAAAAAATGGGATTTGTATCTGCAAGAAGAAGAGAAGACCTTAGTATAGAGATAAACTATAAAAAAGTGCCTGAGTTCAAAAAACCTCTTTTGGTTGATGCTTGGGTGGCAACAGGGAACACAGTAGTAGAAGTAGCAAAAGAGCTGAACATAAAAGAAATAAATCTTTTCTGCCTAATAGCCTCTAAACAAGCCATAAATTTAATAAAACCAAAAAACCTTATTGTTGGTCATATCGCAGACGACATGACAGATAAAAGCTACATAATACCTCCACAACCTTTTAAACCAAGAGATGGTGGAGATGATATGTTCTGTTGCAATTAAAATATCTTGCTATAGAGCACTAAACCTGTTATCTATGCTCGACCTTAACTTTATATTCAAGGAATAACTAAATGAAGATCCGCAACCTTGCGATAATCGCACACGTAGACCATGGCAAGACCACACTAATAGATCGTTTGTTCAAGAACTCAGGTGTTTTTAAGGCACATCAAGAAATTGAAGAACGTGTAATGGACTCTGGCGAACTAGAAAAAGAAAGAGGAATAACCATTACAGCCAAGAATGCTTCGTTCACCTGGAAGGCAATAAATATAAATATCGTCGACACACCCGGACACTCTGATTTTGGTGGAGAGGTAGAAAGAGCTTTATTCATGGTAGATGGAGCCTTACTTTTAGTTGATGCCTCAGAAGGACCACTGCCTCAAACAAGATTCGTACTCAAAAAAGCATTAGAGAAGAATATAAAAATAATCGTCGTTATAAACAAAGTAGATAGACCAGATGCTAGAATAGAAGAAGTAGAAGAAAAAATAATGGAACTTTTCTATGATCTTTGTACAGACGAAGAACAGCTTAATTACAAAACCTTCTATGCCAGCTCTAAAAATGGTTGGGCAAGCTCTGATAAGAATAAAAAAACTGAAGATTTTAATGAATTAATGGACGCTATAATAAGCGAATTCCCAGCACCCAAAGTGGATCAAGACAAGCCATTCAGTATGTTGGTAGCTAATAGAATGTACAATTCTTTCATGGGGCAAGTGGCCGTAGGAAGAATAGAATCAGGGACTGTTAGTATTAACCAAAAATTAGTAATCATAAATGAAGAGAACCAAATAAAAGAATTCGCTGTAACCTCTATTGAAAAGTTCGCAGGACTTAAAACAGAACGTGTAGATGAATTATCTGCAGGCAACATTGCGCTGATCTCTGGGGCTGAAGCTGTTAACATAGGTGACACCATTTCTGCTGTAGAAAATCCAGTTAGTTTACCAAGACTAAAAGTTGATCCACCTACAGTTGCAATGAGGATATCTGTAAACACATCACCTTTGGCGGGAACAGAAGGTACTTACGTTACCACTAAAAAATTAGAGGAATTATTAGAAAAGGCCTGCCAGAACAACGTATCACTCAAGATGGAAAAAACACAAAGTCCAGAAGTGTTCCTATTAAAAGGCAGAGGAGAGCTACAATTAGTTATATTGTTCGAAGAATTACGTCGTAAAGGTTACGAGTTCATGCTTGGTTGTCCAGAGATAATACCACTAGAAAAAGATGGTCAACTCTTAGAGCCAGAAGAAACGCTTACCATAGACGTACCAGATAGTTTTGTTGGGGCTGTAACACAGATATTATCAGAAAGAGGAGCTAGAATGGAAAGCATGGAACACATGCACGCCTCCTCTAGAGTAAGGCTTAGTTTTTCTATACCAACGAGGGGATTGTTCGGCATACGCTCACCAATGTTAACCTTAACAAAAGGAGAAGCAGTTTTTTCTAGTAGTCTTAAAGGCTACATACCATATATGGGAAAACATTTTAGCAGAAAAAACGGTGCACTCATAGCAGACAGGCCCGGTGTTAGTGTACAGTACGGACTATTTCATCTTCAGGCTAGAGGAAAATTATTCATTAAAGAAGGCGAAAAAGTATACGAAGGCATGATATTCGGAGAACACAACAGAGCTAACGATCTTAATGCAGACGCAACAAAGTCAAAAAAACTTACCAATATGAGAGCCTCTGGTTCTGATGACTCAACCAAGCTAATAGAGATAAAAGCCATGGACCTTGATGAAGCAGTAGTGTGGATAGACGAAGACGAATGGGTAGAGGTAACACCTACTAATATAAGATTAAGAAAAGCCGAACTAAGAAG
>CAYPMK010000056.1:3932-5523 GCA_964411885.1 uncultured Bdellovibrionales bacterium | reverse complement strand
ACCTCAACATGTTCTCCTCTTGGGAAAAACAATATCTGTGCCAATTCAAAGCCAATCTTGGAATTATTTTTACCTAGAGGTGTTGTCTTAATTCCTTCTATAACAACATCAACTACAGGATCTCCAAGATCGGTTTGCGCATTTATAAGTATCTCGTGCGTTTCCTGATCTTTAATTGCGTCAAGGTTTGATACTACTTTATCTCCCATTTCTTGTACTAGGTATCTATAAAATTCTGAATGATTTTCCATACCCAAAATAGCTTCAATTACGTTTATATCTTTATGTTTATCTAAAAGATCTTTTAACAAGGTTTCTACAAGATGTTGCCCTCTAAGCTCTGGCAGCGTATAAACAAGATCTACATCCAATGTAGAAGGTGGATATATAGTATAAAAAAGCCAAGAAAGAGGTCTTCTTCTTCCACCGTTAACTTTTCCATACAAAATCAACATATCCTTACTTGCCCAAGCACTTTCATTTTTCATTTTCACGATCTCTATATCTGTTACGCGTAATTCATGAACTGGTTGTTTTCTATATTTAAGGCCGTACTGCATTGCTATACTAGTCGTAGTTTTATCATCGACTAACTTAAAGAGTTCGTCTAGATCATATATATACATTATCTGATTTATTTCTATACCCTCGTTATGTTCCAAAACATCCATCACATAATCTAGGCGAACCTCTTCTAAGAATTCAGGATCATAAAGATCAGGATACTGTTTGCCAGCCATAAGGAGCTCTTCTCTTTTCACTTGTCTTTCAAGATAGGTCCAATCCTCTTTTATGTCTTTAGGGGGGGTCTTTAATTCCAACAAGTATTCTTTTTGTTCTTTTCTTATTCGGTTAAATTCATCCTTAACATACCAAAGATGATCATATATTGGAGAATTTAGTATATCTATTACCTTATCAATTTCTTCAGTACCCACGACATAACCTAAAGCAGAAGGCCATAGGTCTCTTTCTTTAATATACAGATCGGTAAGAACCTTCTCTTCATATCCGTAGTTAATAAAATCTACACCCTTGGGTTTTACAAGATCTGTATCTATTGCTCTAATATTCTTAAAATAATGATGCTCCAATAATTGCATCCATGTTTCTGCAATAACCCATGATTTACCGTTCTTAACTGCCTCGTTGTAGTGTTTAAGAATAAACTTAAATATTTCCTTATCATCAGAGATATTTGTAAATTCTTTAATATAGTCTATTAACTGTAAAAAATGTTTTTTGTTAACAAGGCTCTTAGTATCCAAGACATAAACAATATTTTCATCGTTACTAATCAATAAGTAATAAGTAAATTTAAGGAGCTCTTTACTCATCTCATTCGGAATTATTTTTTCTTTAACATCATCATGATCAGAAAATGGATTAATATTACCAATATGGGAGAAGTCGCTTGGGTATATAGCAGAAAGTTCTTCCATTAGTTTATTCAGATCAGCTTCTTTATCAACATAATTTTTTGCAGAAATATAGACCTTCTCTAGATCTCTACTTTTTTGACTAGAAAGGTTTGTATTTTTGGGTGGATCTTGTGCAAACATAGGCACACTAAAGACCAACACAGATAACA
>CAYPMK010000056.1:0-3832 GCA_964411885.1 uncultured Bdellovibrionales bacterium | reverse complement strand
TCCTTACAGTACCTTAACATGTTGGATAAAGTATTATTATCACCCTTTATTACCATGTCTGGCGGAAGATATATAACATCTCCAGCCTTAACATCTGTTTGCATGTTGTTATTCTTGGTATCTATATCATGCATTGACTTTAGTATCTTTTTACCCGACTTGTCTTTATAGTACAAAGTATATTTTTTATTTTGATCATGTTCACAAACTGTGTAGACCATATCTTTTATCCCACCAGAAAAATATGAAAAAAGTGTTCTACCCTGTTCTACTTTCACATAATACTCACAACCATCATCAGGGATAGGCGGAAAGGCAAAATATTGTGGACGAATAGTTTTTATCTCTCCGTTGTCTATTGGTGGAAGTATTATCTTATCTTGAGACGAACTAGCATCGTATTCATAAACAAGTATAGCTCTTTCTATTGCTTCTTTAAAATCACCATCGCTAAGTGGCTCAAGACCTTTTTCTTCTACCTGATTGTTTATAACCGTTTTAACTTCTGGAGTACTATATTCAGCAACAAATTGTTCTGTTGATATTTCTTTACCACCATTTCTTAATTTTTTATAAAGTCTTGCCCTTGAAAGCACCAAGGATGCATATGCTTTGGCGTCGTCTCCAGCACCGTTGTATCTTGTAACAGCGGCTGTTTCGTATTCACGAGTATATTTTTTAATGTCTGTAAGGAATTTTATGGTCAAGGATACTTGGCTTTTAGTTGAATTAAAAACGACTTTGTCATCTTTTATACTAAAATATTTTTGATATTCCTCTTTATCCCTTCTATAAAGATCTTCAGCAGTATTTAGTGTTAACTGCATCATACCAAAAGCTGGATTATCTTTTCTGCCACCTAAAGCTGTAGGGATAAAATTACTTTCTGTATAATGTATTGCTAGAATAACATCAAGCCTAGGAATCACATTAAGATCATCCCTCTTATCATAGAGTTTTTGCAGTTCGTCTTCGTAATATTCAACAAATTGTAAAGGAACATAACCAACAACTACTGTAGCATTCTTGCTGTTGGGATATTCTCCAATATACTTTAAGTTAAGATCTGTAGAGTAATAAGTAGTATTCAATGGTATTTTGAATTCATCTAAAACATCCTGTTCCAGCTTGAATATTGACGACACTAATGAAATAACTTTTGTCTGTTGAAGTGAGTTAAGTTTTTCCCAATTATGCACTTGTTCACAAACATCATTAGCAAAAACAAAAGAAGAAAAAACTAGTACATATGTTAGTAATAACCTTTTCATATCGATTAACTAATGCAAAAAACAGACCATAAAATATCCCTAGTATTATCAATATTTAAAAAGACATATTCTTAGTGTTAGTGTTAAAACTTTATACATTGATATACTAGAACTACACCTCATACCACTTGGTTTTTTATAACTACTTAATATTAAAGATTTTTTACTATTAGAATAATTGGCATTCCTTTTGCAGAAAAAGGCACTAGTATTACATTCAAGATTTTGGAGGAATTAATCTTATGAAAATTTTAGCTACAATAATGGTTTTAACACTTTCCGCCTCTTTAATGGCTCAACAGAGAGTAACGCCAGTCACAGTTACTGGTGGAACTATAGAAGTAGATAATGGGCTAGAAGAAAATCAACCCATTATGTGTGAAGACGGCATGAATGACGAACAAAGAAAAGATGTAACTATATCAAGAATAAGACTTCTTGAAGAAGAACAAAAAAACTTACAAAAAAAGATAGACGAGATGATGCAGAAAAGAATGAGTTTCTACTACGATCATATTGACGTTCTAGAATAATATAGCGATCAAAGTTTGCTTAGCACATCGATCATTGCATCAAGAACTTCTTGTGGAAGTTTGTTCCTGTCGTCTAAGCTCTTTATGTACTCTATCCTTGATGCTATCTGGCCTTTAAAACTTTGACGCCATCCATTTTCTTCTGGTAGTTTCATACCACCTGAATGATATTCAAAGGCATCAAGCCCAAACAACTTATTGTATCCACTCATGTCCTTAGCAGCCAAAGCCTCTATTATGGAAAGTGTTACCTGTGGAGTAACTTTATCGTCCATAAAATGCCCTGTATTCAAAATATAACAATCAACTTTTCTTTCAAACAACGACTTAAATTTTAAATAATCATTTTTTAACGGATAGGTCCTAAAAGGATTTGCATATGGCTCAAAGACCAATGCATTTGGATCTACACCTGCGGCAAGTCTTTCTGCAGAACTTCTTTTTGTAGCAAGCACAGCACCCATTGCAGAAGCAAGTACAGGATCATTTATCTTTAACACCGGTGGCACACATGGATCTTTCATCAACCAAAATATAGCATTTATATCTTTTTCCATTTTATCCACACGGTTTGGCGACCATAGTCTACTTTTTACCGCTCTACCATTGGCGTTTCTTATATCCTCCGTAACAAGAATGACCTTACCTTTATCATCTTGAGTTACACCAACGTTCTGTGCAGTAACAATAAACTTGTTAGCTTCATCACCTATCTTATAGTCAGAAGTCTTGTCAAAATATGCTGGTTCTAGAGCTATTGATTTATATGTTTCCTGATTGATTATAAAAGCATCATCGTGGAGTATAGTAACGTCATATTTTCCACCGTGACGTGCGTGAGTAAGCGTTGATTTTCCGCTACCAGAAAGACCAAAGAATGCAGCCACATATTTTTTATCGTTGTAGGATTTTAATCCTCCGTGACATGATGCATATCCGTGTCTATCTGCTATACCCCATGCAAGCGTTAGAGTACCTTTTTTAAATTCTCCAAAATATCTCATACCAAGTATTACAGCAACGTTCTCTTCTGGAGAGAAGAATGAAAGTCCATATGGAAAATCTGGATGTTTCCAGTCTGGATCAGAGGCTATATAGATATCGTTCTCTCCAAGTTTTAATGATTTTTTATACATCTCATTATAATGAGGTGTCATTTCTTGAAAATTACTTAGCCAAGAAAGTATATTATTCTCGTAACCAGCAGGTATTAAAAGATTGGCCTTAACCATAAAATCTTTATGAAGACCTATATAGCTTTGTGCATGATAAAGTTTTTCTTTTCTTGATAGTTCAAACACAGCCTCTCTTATAATAGGACTATACTTTGCAGAAGTAACATCTTTATCTCCAAGTATTCTTCTGGCAGCTGCGGTACGACCAAAAACACCACCGTCGTTAAAAAGCAGTACTTTGGAGTCTTTTGGATAACCAATTTTTTGTGGCTGATATACTTTCTGATCTGTTACTATGGTTCCCGGGTTCTTTAACGCAAGTTTATAGGCTTTTTCTATAGAATTAACTTTTTCGACGTTATTAGTATAAAAAGCACTTTCTACAATAACCCTAAATTCCGTAAGATGAGCTCTATCAAAACCATTCTCTGTCATTTCACTATCTCCTGATTTTTTTGTTCTCTACTCTTCCTTGAATATCATAGATATCATTTTTTGTATTTACTATCTCAACATCACCAACTAGCTCAGCCCCGCAAAGCCTTGCTTTTCCTTGTATATACAGTTTTTCTAAGTGCGCCATTTTTGCACCATTAAAACTTGAAAGAACATTGTCTACATCATCATAATATTTATCTTTAAGAATAACTGCTGGCAAAACGCCACTTACATGATTATTTACTAGCCTCATACTCTGAACATCAAGGCTGAACGCATCTGAATGAAACTGCAGGAAAAAGTCAAAAGCTGTTTTGATTGGAGTAAAAAATTTAGTCCTATTCTTTTTTTCTACGTTAAGAAAATATACTACTTTTCTACCAAGTTCTTTTCTACACAATTTATCTAAATTTAA
>CAYPMK010000055.1:0-6159 GCA_964411885.1 uncultured Bdellovibrionales bacterium | reverse complement strand
GAGTACATAAATAAGTTCATAGAGAAACACAAAACTTGGATACTCAAGAAGAAAGAGCAAATGGCCTTAATAACTCAGAACAAAAAGAAGAAAGATGATATCGATGTAAATAAATATAAAGAACAAGCAAGACTTATTATAAGCGAGCTTGTTAGAAAATATTCTAACGATACCGGTATAAAATGTAATGGAATAAAAATAAGTAGTGCCAGAACCAGATGGGGCTCTTGTAATTCTAAAGGAGTCTTGTCTTTTACGTGGCGTCTTGCAATGGCGCCGCTAGAAGTTATAGAATATGTCGTTGTTCATGAACTTGTACATGTTGTACAAAAAGACCACTCTAAAAAATTCTGGGCTAAAGTGGCAGCTATATATCCAGATTACAAGAGCAAAAGAGCTTGGTTAAGAGTGCATGGTAGAGAATTCTAATAAATCCCCCCCTATGAATAAGATAGTTATTATGTAATAATATCACTAATAAGGGGAGGGCCTGTTAAATGACAAAGAAAAAGTCTCTGACTATTTTATTGTTAATGGTGATAGTTGTAGGGTTATCTCTGCATTATTACAAACAGCATCAAGCTAAACAGGCGGCAGAGCTAGCGGCCAAACAAATTAAGCCCATGGAAGTTCTTGTCACGCAAATTATTAAACAGGACGTTCCTATGACCAAGGAATGGGTGGGTACAACGCAGGGTGATGTTAATGCTGATATATTCCCAAAAGTATCTGGCTATCTTTTAAAAATGAACTACGACGAAGGGTCTACGGTACAAGTAGGACAACTTTTATTTGAGATAGATTCAAGACCATATCAGGCTGCTGTTGATGCAGCACAGGGAGATCTTGAAAAAGCATACGCTAATCAAAAAAAATCTGAGTCAGATGTAAAACGTTATGGTTCTTTAGTTAAAGAAGGTGCTGTTAGTAGAAAAGAGTATACAGATGCTGTAAGAACCAATGAAATGAATAAGGCGGCAATATCTTCAGCCAAGGCCGCTCTTGAACAAGCAAAACTTAATCTTGATTGGACCAAGGTGGCTTCTCCTATAACTGGACTTGCAGGCTCTGCAATAGCTCAAGTGGGGGATCTTGTAGATCCATCAAAAAAGCTTACGACTGTTTCTGTTATAGACCCAATTAAAGTTATTTTTCCTCTCAGCGAAAATGAATATATTTGGTATCAAAAGATGCATCTTACTAATAAAGACGGAGCTCCAGTTTCTACTGGTCCAGAAATAGATATAATACTTAGTGACGGAAGTGTTTATCCTCAAAAAGGTGCTTTTAGCTTTGCAGATAGGCAAATAGATCCAGGTACAGGCACTATCTCTGTCCAAATAAAAGCTCCAAATCCTGATGGCTTTTTAAGACCAGGCCAATATGCAAAAGTTCGTGCACAGGTTGGAACTTTTAACGATGCATTAGTAATACCAAGAAGAGCCATTATAGAAACACAGGGTACTACACAAGTAGCCGTTGTTACCCAAGATAATAAAGTAGAGATGAGGGACATAAAAGTCGGTTATATTTTCGGTAATAACAGAATAGTCACAGATGGACTTAAAGAGGGTGAATCAATAATTGTAGAAGGTTTCCTAAAGATAAAAGAAGGCATGACGGTTAGTCCTAAACCATATTCTCCAGCAAAGGAGTCTTAAGCCATGGGTAAATTCTTTGTTAATAGACCTATAGTTGCAATTGTTATTTCTATAATTATAGTCGTATCTGGACTTGTTGTACTTAAGGGTTTGCCAGTTTCTCAGTATCCAGACATTGCACCACCAGAGGTAGATGTTACCACTTCATATACAGGTGCTGATGCTCAAACCATCGAACAATCTGTTGCTACCCCACTTGAACAACAAATAAACGGCGTAGACAACATGCTCTATGTTACCTCTACCAGCGCTAATGATGGTTCTATGACCATGAGGGTATCTTTTGATGTTGGTACAGATCCTAACATGGACCAAGTGCTTGTTCAGAATAGAGCAGCCCAAGCATCTTCTGCTTTACCTACAGACGTTAAAACTTGGGGTGTTACAGTACAAAAATCCTCACCACTACCGATAATACTTTTTACTATATATTCACCAAAAGGAACTTACGACAAACTTTTCCTTTCTAACTATTCTACGATAAATATAGTTGATCAGCTAACAAGATTACATGGTGTTGGGCAGGTAAGAGTTCTTGGTGCTCAAGACTATGCAATGAGGGTATGGTTACAACCAGATAAACTTGCTAAATTAAGATTAACTGCCGCAGATGTTATTGGAGCAATACAAGCACAGAACGCAGTTAACCCTGCAGGACAAATAGGTGCAGAACCAGCTCCAGACGATAACGAATTCACTTTAACTGTTAGAACAAAAGGAAGACTTTTGACTGCAGAAGAATTTGCCAACGTTACTATAAAAGCTTTACCAGATGGTTCTACCGTTAAGATAAAAGACGTTGCGCGAACAGAACTTGGTGCACTCACTTACTCATCAAAAGCCAGGTACAATAAAAAGCCAAGTGCCATTGTAGCTGTTTATCAAATAGCAGGCAGTAATGCTCTTGATGTTGCTAATTCAGCAAGAGCAAAAATGAAAGAACTTGCAGAAAAATTCCCCAACGACGTTGTCTATGAAGTAGGCCTAGACACAACAGCTCCAATAACTGCTGGCATAAAAGAAATAACAGAAACTCTTTTTATAGCCATAGCACTTGTTCTTTTAGTTGTTTTTATATTTTTACAGAACTGGCGAGCTACCATTATACCGATGCTGACAGTTCCTATCTCTTTAATAGGTACTTTTATCTTTTTCCCGCTGTTTGGTTTTTCTGTTAATACTTTGTCTTTATTTGGACTGGTGCTTGCAATAGGGCTGGTCGTAGATGATGCCATAGTTGTTGTTGAGGCAGTAGAACACCATATAGAAAAAGGTCTTTCACCTAAAGAAGCAACTATAAAAGCTATGAGTGAAATAAGTGGACCTGTTATAGCTATAGCACTTATATTATCGTCTGTGTTCATACCAGTTGCATTTATTCCCGGTATAGTAGGAAGAATGTATCAACAGTTCGCAATGACGATAGCCCTTTCTGTTATAATCTCTGCTTTTAATGCATTAACTCTTAGCCCTGCTCTTTGCGCTATGATGCTTAAGCCAAGAAAAGAAGCTAACAAAGGACTTTTGACAAAGTTTTTTGCAAAATTCAATGAATATTTCGACTCAACTAGAGCCGGTTACGTTAATGTTTCTAGCTTCTTGATGAAAAAAGCAAGAAGAAGCCTTGGTGTGTTAGCCTTAACCGTTGTACTAGTTTATGCACTTACTAAACTAGTGCCATCTGGTTTTATACCGCTAGAGGATATGGGTTACTTTTATATGAACGTTACTCTCCCTGACTCTGCCTCTTTGCAAAGAACAGATGCTGTTATGAAAGAAATAGATTCCATACTTATGTCTACACCGGGGGTAGAAAACATTATTTCTGTTGGCGGTTATAGTATGTTGACTGGTATATCCAGTTCATATTCTGGTTTTTATTTTGTTAAATTAAAGCCATGGGACGATAGAAAAGCCAAAGAGCTTCATGCTAACGAACTCATAAATTCTTTGAACAAACAATTTATGGGAATTAAAGAAGCAATAGTATTTTCTTTTCCACCTCCACCAGTACCGGGACTTGGTACTGCAGGTGGTATAGATTTTATGTTGCAGGATAGGAGTGGTGGAACACCAGAATTCTTGTCTGATAATTTAGCTAAATTTATTGCCGCTGTACAAAAAAGACCAGAGTTCTCTAGTGTTAATACTTTATATAAAGCTCACGTTCCACAGATCTTTGCAGAAATAGATAGAGAAAAAGCATTTAAACTTGGAATAGATCTTAAATCTGTGTATCAGGTAATGCAGGCGTTTATGGGTGGAGTATACGTTAACGACTTTAACCAATTTGGAAGACAGTGGAAAGTTTTTGTTCAAGCAGAACCTGGGGCAAGGAATAAAATAGACGATATAGGCACTTTTTTTGTCAGGAACAAAGAAGGACAGATGATACCTTTAGCTACGTTAATTAAAGTGGACGAAACTACAGGTCCTGAATTTTTGTTCAGGTTCAACCTTTTTAGATCTGCAGAAATATTTGCCAACCCTGCACCTGGGTACAGTACAGGACAAGCAATAGCGGCGTTAGAAGAAGTTGCAAAAGAAGTGCTTCCAAAGGAAATGGGCTATGATTGGGGAGGCATAACTTATCAAGAAAAAAAGGCCAGCGGCGGAGTTGTTTTTATCTTTGCACTTTCAATATTATTCGTTTTCCTTATTCTTGCCGCACAGTATGAAAGTTGGTCTCTTCCTTTTTCTGTTCTATTGGGAACTCCTATAGCTGTTTTTGGAGCTTTGTTAGGACTATACATGAGGTCTATGCCTAACGATATCTTTTCACAAATAGGGTTGGTAATGTTGATAGGTCTTGCGGCCAAAAATGCCATATTAATAGTTGCTCATGCAAAAGATGCAGTCGATAAAGAAGGAATGTCTGTATCAGACGCGGCAATATCTGGAGTGGATAGAAGATTAAGGCCAATACTCATGACGGCGTTTGCTTTTATACTTGGTTGTCTTCCTCTGTGGTTTGCCGACGGCTCTGGTGCAATGTCCAGAAGATCATTGGGAACAACAGTTATAATGGGGATGACAATAGCGACTTTGTTAGAGATACTTGTTGTTCCAGCCTTGTTTAATTTAATAGAAAGAAGAAAACAAAAAAAGTTGGGGGCAAAGTGATGAAGAAAATCTTTTCTTTGCTGCTGGTTACATCTTTTGTTTCGAGCTGTGCAGTTGGCCCAGATTATAAACGTCCAGATATAGCTACTCCTGCAAAGTATAGAGGAGTTACGGCAACACAGGATGCAAGGTCTTTGGCAGATGCTCCATGGTGGGATATATTCAAAGATCCTATTCTAAAGGGATTAATAGACGAAGCACTAAAGAATAATTTAGACCTTAGAATGGCTTCTGCAAGAGTAGAGCAAATGAGAGAATTGGCAAGAATAAAGAAGGGAGATTATTATCCTCAGCTAAACTATTCTGCTACAGATAATTATGGAAGGAATGTTGCTTCTTACGGATTGCCAGATGGGAAGAATTCAAACATGTTCGCTGGCAATGTACAGATGCAGTGGGAATTGGATGTTTGGGGAAGAGTAAGGCGTGGATCAGAGTCAGCTAGAGCACAGTATCTTGCAAGCATAGAGGCTAAACGTGGGATTACTTTGATGTTAATATCAGAGCTTGCAACAGCTTATATAGAATTAAGGGAACTTGATTTAGAATTAGAGATAGCTAAAAGAACAGCAGATGCTTTTAAGGGAACTTATGATTTGTTTAATAGAAGATACAGAGGAGGGGACGCTTCTTTATTAGAAACATCTAGAGCAGGGGCAGCCCTTTCACAAGTTGCTGCTTATATACCGTACTTAGAAAACCAAATATTCGAGAAAGAAAACCAAATATGTTTCTTACTTGGCAGCCCTCCTTTGGCGGTACCGAGAGGACAAACACTTAAAGAGCAATATCTTGTGCCAGATGTGCCAGCAGGACTTCCTTCTACGCTTTTGGAAAGAAGACCAGATATTCGTCAGGCAGAACAATTATTGATATCTGCAAATGCAGAGATCGGTGTGGCTAAAGCAGATTTTTTTCCAAGATTTAGTTTAACAGGGCTTTTTGGTTCTGCTAGTCCAGACCTCAAGAGTTTTTCTAATTCATGGTCCGTTGGTGGTGGCTTAACTGGTCCATTATTTAACGGTGGAAAGATTTTTGCTAACTACGAGGCAACTAAACAAGCTTACGAACAAACCAAGTTGCAGTATGAAAAAACGGTCATCAATGCCTTTAGAGAAGTTGCTGATGCAGTTAATCTTCAACAAAAATTATCTGGCATAAGGGATGAACAAGCAAAGTCTGTGGATTTTTTACGCACAGCTACAAAGTTGTCATTAGATAGATATAAAAAAGGACTTTCAAACTACAACGATGTTCTTGATGCACAACAACAACTTTATCCTGCAGAAAATGATCTTGCTAGAACAGAAAGAGACAGATTGCTTGCCATAGTTCAATTGTTCAAAGCCCTCGGTGGTGGATGGAACAGCGTAGA
>CAYPMK010000054.1:0-7522 GCA_964411885.1 uncultured Bdellovibrionales bacterium | reverse complement strand
TCAAGGATCGTTAATTTAAATAGATATTCATTAACAGGACTACTATCAACTAATTACAAACTTTGATCTTTCTTTTATCTTCTTCTGGGTTCATTTTATAAAATATTGCAATATTCCCTATTGTCCCTACTACTTCGCTACTTGTAGCTTCTGCCAACTCTTCTATAAGCTGTTTTTTTTCTTCTTTTAGTTTATTAAACCTTACCTTAATAAGTTCATGATCATATAGTACTTTTTCCATGAATTTTATAACAGAACTGGTAATGCCCTCATGTCCTATTATAATAAGGGGTTTAAGGCTATGTGCCAATCCTCTTAGATACTTTTTTTGTGAACCCTTTAATGTATTCATACCTACCATATATCATAAAAATAAAATAAAAAAATAATTATTGACCACTCCAGAATAATGTATTAAATGATAATGAAAATCATTTTCAATTAGGATAAAAAATGAAGAACACAAAACAAAGAGAGTTAATATTAAGTGAGTTAAGAAAACTAAAAACTCATCCTACTGCAGAAGAGTTTCATAAAATATTAAAGAAAAAAGACAACAATATCGGACTTTGTACTATTTACAGAAACCTTGAGAGTTTTTATGAACAAGGTTTAATAGGTAAAATAAATACAAAACCGGCTAAATATGATGGAGATCTTAGCTCTCATAGTCATATTAGATGCATATCGTGCGGTAAAATACATGATATTTTCTTCAGCGTCCCAATAAATAAGGTTGAAATAGAAAAATTAGGATATAAACTGCAAGGCTACAAAATAGAGATAAACGGCCTATGCAGTTCATGCGCAAAAACAAAAAAAAGGAGGGAAAAAAATGTCTAAATTAAAAGGAAGCAGGACAGAACGAAACATCCTAACAGCTTTTGCTGGTGAATCACAGGCAAGGAACAGGTACACATACTATTCAAAAAAAGCAAAGGATGAAGGATATGTTCAGATATCTGCAATTTTTGAAGAAACTGCTAATCAAGAAAAGGAACATGCTAAAAGGTTGTATAAATTACTCGAGGGTGGAGAAGTAGAGATTTCTGGCACTTTCCCTGCTGGAACAATAGCTACCACGGTAGAGAATCTTTTACATGCTGCAGAGGGAGAAAATTATGAACATTCCACAATGTATCCAGAGTTTGCAAAAGTAGCCAGAGAAGAAGGTTTTGAGACTATAGCGAAGATCTTTGACAACATCGCTATAGCAGAAAAATGGCACGAAGAAAGATACAAGGCCCTTGCTACGAACATAAAAGAAGGAAGAGTGTTTAAAAGAGGAAATGAAACAACTTGGACGTGCAGAAATTGTGGATATCAACATAGTGGAAAAGAAGCACTAGCGGCTTGTCCAGCGTGTGCACACCCACAGGCACATTTTGAAATTACAGCCAGGAACTGGTAAAAATAAAGGAGGTAAAAAATGACTAAACTACTTGAAATATATAAATGTGAACTTTGTGGCAACATAATAGAGGTAGTACACACAGGAGCGGGAGAACTTGTTTGCTGTAATCAGCCAATGAAGAACATGATCGCTGGTACTGTTGATGCTTCAAAAGAAAAACACGTTCCAGAGATAGACAAAAAAGACGGAGTTTATAATGTAACAATAGGTAGTGTTGCTCACCCTATGGAAGACAAACACTACATAGAATGGATACAAATAAATTCTGGTAACAAATCATACAGGGAGTTCTTAAAACCAGGTCAAGAACCAAAAGCTGTGTTTGAACTAAAGACCGGAAAAATAACAGCCCGTGAATATTGTAACCTACATGGTTTATGGGCCAAGGAGGAATAAAATGTTAAATCCTAAAGTTGAAAAACTAATGAATGAACAAATAAATGCAGAATTCTATTCTGCGTTCCTGTATCTATCTATGTCTGCATACCTCGAAAGATTAAACTTACCCGGTTTTGCAAAATGGACATATGTGCAATATTTGGAAGAAACAACTCATGCACTAAAATTCTTTAACTACGTTAATGAACGTGGGGGTAATGTAAAACTAACTACAATAAAAGAACCCCCTGTTGAATGGAAATCACCGTTACATGTTTTTGAAGAAATATACAAGCATGAACAACACGTTACAGCACTGATAAACAACATCGTGGACGTAAGTATTCAGGAAAAAGATCATGCCAGCAACAACTTATTACAATGGTACGTTGCTGAACAAGTTGAAGAAGAAGCTAATGCCCAACTAATACTTGGCCAACTTGAAAGAGTAGGTGATTCCAAGAACGGACTTTTTATGTTGGACAAAGAATTGGGTGCCAGAGTTTTTAATGATGCTACTGGAACAATAAATCCAACCACAGGAGCATAGTTTAGAATATGAGCGATAAAAAAGCATTATGGGATATAAGCTATGGTCTTTATATAGTAACTGCTACTGACGGAGAAAAGCATAATGGACAGATAGTAAACACAGCTTTTCAGGTCACTAACACCCCTCCTCAGATAGCCGTATGTATAAACAAAGAGAACCTTACTTATGAATACATCATGAAAACAAAAAAGTTTGGAGTATCTATATTAGAAAAACAAACACCGATGATATTCATGGGGCCATGGGGTTTTAGATCTGGTCGTGACATAGATAAGTTCAAGAATGTTAATTACAAGACAGGAACAAGTGGTTTACGTCTAATAACAGATCACGCTTTATCCATAATGGAAACAAAAGTAACATCAATACAGGACGTAGGAACACATAGTATATTCGTAGGTGAAGTAATAAGTTCAGAGGTCATAAAAGACGGAGAACTACTTACCTATGAATATTATCAAAAAGAGCTAAAAGGCAAGGCGCCAAAAACAGCGCCTACCTATAAGTAAAAGGAGGTTCTATGAAAAAATACATTTGTAACGTTTGTGGATACGAATACGTACCAGAAGAAGGCGATCCAGATAATGGCGTCACTCCGGGAACTCCATGGGAAAAAGTACCAGAAACTTGGGTTTGCCCATTGTGTGCAGTTGGAAAAGATCAATTCTCACCAGTTGATTAACTCATGGTCGTAGATCTTAAGAAAAAGCTAGAAGATATATATTCAAAATATAACAAGCGGGAACTGGTAGATCCAGACCCGCTTGTTTTTCTATATAATTACAAAGAACAAAAAAATATAGAGTTGGTTGGATTAATAGCATCTTCTTTAGCATATGGAAGAGTGGCTCAAATAATAAAAAGTGTTAACAACGTCCTGAGTAAAATGGGAAAAAACCCATATGAATATCTTATAAATTCCGACAAAAAATCTTTAGAGGATGAGTTCATTAAATTCAAACATCGATTCACTACAGGAGAAGAATTAGTTTCATTTTTAATTGCAACAAAATCGATATTAAAAAATTATGGGAGTATACAAAATTCTTTTCTAGAAAAATATAAAACAAGTGACCCAAATATTATTCCCTCATTAAAATTCTTCTCCAATGAAATGAAAAAAATAATGGGTAAAACTTCTAATAGCCTATTGCCAAATCCAGAAAAGAACAGTGCATGCAAAAGAATAAATCTTTATCTTAAGTGGATGATAAGAAAAGATGATGTTGACCTTGGTGTCTGGAACAAGATAGGAACAGACAAATTGATAATACCACTGGATACACATATGTATCGTTTTGGCACCTGTGCAAAATGGACAAAAAGGAAGAACGCAGACATGCGCACAGCCATTGAGATCACTGAAGGTTTTAGGAAAATCTCACCAAAAGACCCTACAAAGTACGACTTTGCCATAACCCGTTTTGGCATAAGAAGCGATATGTGCTGGAAAGAACTAGGGTTTTAAGTATATAGGCCTTTGGCACACCGCACCATAAACTACTTTTAATCTATCAACATTTTCAATTTTATCATGCTAAAACTTTAAATAATGCCCCCCGTTTAACAGGAGGTCTTTGATGTTGGATACTGTTGGAAAAATTGATATTTTAAAGAAAGAAAGAAACAAAACAAAGAATCAGGCAGACAAAAAGCTAGTAGATAAACTTCACAAGTCTGGGAAGCTAACTGCCAGAGAACGTCTTGAAGCTCTTTTAGACAAAGGAACCTTTACAGAGATCAACTCTTGGACCATGAGCCGTTTTTCTGATTTTGGGCTTGATGACAAAAAAGCCTATGGTGATGGGATTATAACTGGCTATGGAATGATAAATGGGCGTCTAGTATATGTGTATGCACAAGATTTTGCAGTTATGGGTGGTAGTCTTGGAGAAATGCACGCACTAAAAATAAACAGACTACAAGACCTTGCGCTTCAGAACGGAGCACCTTTCATAGGGCTTAACGATTCTGGTGGAGCTAGGATTCAAGAAGGAGTTGCGTCCCTTGCAGGTTACGCATCCATATTCTACAGAAACACCTTGGCCAGCGGAGTAATACCACAGATATCTTTGATATTGGGACCATGTGCAGGTGGCGCAGTTTATTCTCCTGCAATAACAGATTTCACTATCATGACCCAGAACGCTAACATGTTCGTAACTGGTCCAAACGTTGTAAAAGAAGTCACCAACGAAGACCTTACTTTTGACGAACTAGGTGGACATGCAGTTCATGCTACAAAAAGTGGAGTGGCTCACCTTGTGGCAAAAGATGAGTACGAATGTTTTGATAAACTAAGAGAACTTTTATCATACCTCCCTCAACACAATATAGAGGAACCTCAACCAATAGAAACAGATGACGATGTTGCTAGAGAATGCAAAGAACTAGACAACATAATTCCATCAAGTAGCAATCAACCCTACTCCATGAGCGCTGTAATCAAGAGTGTAATGGATAATGGTGATTTTTTAGAGATCCAACCAGATTACGCAAAAAACATAATAATAGGTTTTGCTCGTCTTGGAGGGCATAGTGTTGGTGTGGTAGCAAACAATCCAGAGGTAATGGCAGGAGTTCTTGATATAAATGCATCTACAAAGTCAGCACGATTCATAAGATTCTGTGATGCATTCAATATACCTATAATTACTTTTGTTGATGTCCCCGGTTTTCTTCCCGGACTTGAACAAGAAACCAATGGAATAATAAGACACGGAGCTAAATTATTATTTGCTTACAGCGAAGCTACCGTCCCAAAACTAGCAGTAATAACAAGAAAAGCCTATGGTGGAGCTTACTGTGTAATGAGTAGCAAACAAGTGGGCAGCGATTTAAACCTTGCATGGCCAACTGCAGAAATAGCAGTTATGGGAGCAAAAGGAGCATGCAATATAATATTCAAAAAAGAAATATCAGAAGCCGGTAATAAGGATGATGCTGTTAATAAATTAGTTAATGAATACAACGACAAGTTCCTTAATCCGTATATTGCGGCAAAACTAGCTTACATAGACGATATAATAGAGCCTAACGAAACAAGGTTCGTCCTTTATAAAGGTCTTATGGCTAATCTTGGAAAAAGACAAACACGTCCTGCAAGAAAACATGGAAATATCCCTTTGTGATAGGAGATAAAAACTTTGTTTAAAAAAATATTAATAGCCAACAGAGGCGAAATAGCACTAAGAATAATAAGGACCTGTAAAGAGATGGGTATAAAAACTGTTATGCCCTACTCCAATCCAGATAGACTTTCTACCGCTGTAGCTTTTGCAGAAGAATCATATCCACTAAATGGTGACGAAGCTAAAGATACTTACCTTAGTATAGATAAGATAATAAAAGTGGCCAAGGAATCTGGCGCAGAAGCTTTACACCCCGGTTATGGTTTTTTATCAGAGAATTATCTTTTAGCTAAAGCATGCAAGGAGAACGACATAGTATTCATAGGACCAGACCCAGAAGTAATATCAAAAATGGGTGATAAAATAAGTGCAAAGTTAATAGCAAAAAAAGCAGGTATCCCAGTAGTACAAGGAATAAATAGACCTGTTCATTCACTATCAAGGGCAAAAAGAATAGCAAAGATAATTGGATATCCAGTAATAATAAAAGCAGTCAACGGCGGTGGTGGTAAAGGAATGAGGGTCGTAACAGAAGAACGTTCTTTAGAAATGGCTTTAAAATCAGCCTCAAGAGAAGCCGCTACCTCTTTTAACAGCGAAGACGTTTTTATAGAAAAATTCATTGATAACCCAAAACACGTAGAAGTTCAAATATTGGCAGACGCCCACGGTAATACGATCCATTTATATGAAAGAGACTGCACCATTCAGCGACGTCACCAAAAGTTGCTTGAAGAAGCTCCAAGTCCTTCACTAAATCAAAGACAAAGGACACGACTTGGGGATCTTGCCATAAAAGCTTGTAAAGCAATGGGATACACTAATGCTGGTACTGTTGAGTTCTTAATGGACGGACAAGGCAATTTTTATTTCATGGAAATAAATGCAAGGATACAGGTAGAACACCCGGTGACAGAAGTAATAACCGGCGTTGATCTAATAAGAGAACAAATAAGAATAGCCTATGGAGAAAAATTATCATACAGACAAAGTGATATAAAAATAAGTGGTCATGCTATTGAATGCAGAATAAACGCAGAAGATTCTGAGGCTGATTTTGTTCCATGTACAGGCACTATAACAGATCTTATATTACCCGGTGGTAATGGTGTAAGGGTTGATACTGCAATAAAAACAGGAACAGATGTGACCCCATATTATGACTCCATGTTAGCAAAAATAATAGTGCACGGTAAAGACAGGGACTCTGCAATAAGGAAAATGTCTACAGCGTTAGCAGAAATGAAAGTTAGTGGAATAAAAACAACAATAAGCTTCTTTAGAAAATTATTACTAAACGAGGATTTTAGAAAATCAAACTATACAACAAAATTCCTTGAAACATATAGAACCGATGAGAAACAAGAGGGTGTTCACTTTGATGCAGCCGCTATTATCTCTGCTCTATATAGCAAGAAACAAAAAGATATGAGATCATTCTCTACAAAAAATGGGACAAGAAGTAGTGCTACTGGAACTAATAAATGGGGCATGGCAGGAAGATCAGAAGCCATTAGAGTAAGAAGGGGTTGGTGACAAGATGGCTAAATATATAGTAAAAGTTAATAACAAAAAATATAACGTAGAAATAAGCGATAACATAGACGTAAATGAAGTAAAAGAAGTAACTCTTAATGGAAGAAAAGTAAGTATAGATGTCAACATGGACACTTTGTGCTCAATAGTTGTAGACAACAATACACACAAGATAAATGGTATATATGATTATGACGGTGAAATAGTAAAACTTCTAATAGGCAAAGACTACCATAATATAGAGGTAGAAGAATTCCGTCCTGTTAAATTAAAAACCAAAAAAGAAGAAAATACCAAACAAGCAGTAATAAAAGCCCCAATGCCGGGAAAAATAACATCTATAGACGTTAATATCGGTGATCAAGTAGAAGAAGGTCAAGCCCTTCTAGCGTTAGAGGCGATGAAGATGGAGAACAGAATAAGCTCTCCAAAAAAGGGTGGCATAAAAGAAATAAAAACCAGCGTTGGAGCTACCTGTAACTCTGGTGACCTTTTAATGATAATAGAGTA
>CAYPMK010000053.1:4224-7691 GCA_964411885.1 uncultured Bdellovibrionales bacterium | reverse complement strand
GTACGTATGATAAAAAATATTTTTATGTTGGCTGTTCTAACTTTTTTCATATCGTCTTGTACCCTTGATGTAAGGACCGATGATCTCTATAATAAAAATATTGAACAAGAACCACAACCAGAAGAAGATGATGATCCTGTTGTTGAACCAGCCGGATGTAAAGATTACATAGAAGGATTCGTTACTTCTTTTACAGCAATGAGGGCCGATTGTGATCAAGCCAGTGGTAATCTTGATGCAATCATATTAGAGGACTGTGATGAACCTGCTACACTAATAACGAGGCTAGAACAATTTCGTGCTGCAGAATGTAGTTTAACTTGTTCTCAGTGGTTTACTTTTGCTGATACAGAATTTTTTGTGGCAAACTATGCAAAAGCAAAAGAGTTACTTTCTGCAATGGAAGCTTCTGGAGTATGTGTAATAGGCTGTACAGAGATGATGCTTTTTGTAGAGGTGTTCTTAAAAACAGGTGATCTTATGCTAGCACAAATGAAAGTAATGCAAATGAACGCTGCTAGTTGCGATAATACAGCAGAAGCCTTAGCCCTTTGTCAAGCAGCTGGTGCTTGTCTTTAATTTTTAACCACACTTAGAATAGCCACATTCACAAGTTAGGCACCCTTGTACGTAGCGCATCTTTTTGCCGCATTTTTCGCATTTCATTCCAGATTCTTCTTGATCGCTGATATATTTCTTTAGCACTCTTGACACTGCCTTATTGAACGCATCAAATCCACCATCGCGTATAAGCTGTTCACATACAAACTTTAGTGGTGTTCCGTGTCTTAGTGCCATAGAGGTTATTCTTGTTATGGTGCCGAATTGTTTGTTTTCGAACATGGTTGGGATGTCCTTTATCTTCCATTCGTCGTCTTCTTTGCCTATAATGAGGTTATAAACTCCATTTTCTTTTCTTATACAACCGTTTTGTATCTTGTGTGGAATGTTTAGTTTTTCTTCTAAACCTGCGAATACTTCATATGGAGCACCGTCTAATAAACCCACCAATACTAACCATTTTTCTTTTTCACTACTTACGTGGTAGATGTCACATGGTAGTTCTGCTGGTCTTTTTGGTGCCATGCTGTAGGTGATCTCTCCAGCTCTTGTAGCGTCGTTATAAGAATCTTTTGTTGAAATAACCTGATTTTTTCTACTTCCATCTCTATAAAAACTGATAGCTTTTATTTTATGTTTCCAACAATAGATAACAGCTTCTTTGACATCATCAACAGTAACGTTGTTCTTAAAGTTAATTGTTTTTGAACAACCCTGTACTACTCCTTTTGGATTGGAATTGTAGTAGGCTTCTACTGGTCCAAGATGAGCTTTATAATCTAGATCATTTGCACACTCTATGTGAGAGGTGTTACCATTCAAGTGATCTATTATTTTTTCTTTTATCTCGAATTTACCGTAGCTGTTTGTAACAGTTACTGGTTCAAGGCTAAAATATGGTTCTACACCATATGAACATCCTTCTTTGTTCACTGTGTTGAATATGTTACTAAGTGTGGAGGTTGGTGCTACAGATAATAAAGAACCATTGTATCTTCCCAATGGTGTCTTTTTACCATTTATAGTGACTGTAATGGTACCTAGTTTAGAAGAAGACTTGCTTGCAAAGTTCCCTATCTCTGCAAAGATCTCTTTTGTAAGCTCTACAGCCTCTTTACTGCTGTATTTTAGACCTTTAGTAGCAAGAACTGTTGCTAGTCCAGCTACTCCTATTCCTATCTTTCTATTCCTATCCTTCATTCCTTTTCGTTGATACTCTATTACGTAGTCTTGAGTATCTATGATGTCATTTAACATCCTTACTGTTGTATCAACAACACGTTCACGTTCTTCTTTGTTTAGCGCCATGTATTTTGGAAGGTTTATCGATGCAAGAACACAAAGTTCCAACCAGTCGTCTCCATGACTTAAAAGAGCTTCTGAACAAGGGTTTGCCAATATATTTATGTCGTCTTCAAAGTAGTCCCTTTTTATAGTGTCTTCGAACATTACACCGGGCTCACCATTGTCCCATATTCTTTGGCACATAAGATCAAAGATCTCTCTTGCATTAAGGGTCTTCGAGGTCTCTCCATTAGCGTTATGCTTCTTATACTTTAATTCATAAGTGCCATTATTTTCTACAGCGTGCATAAATTTGTCGTCCAAGATGACAGTAAGATTGAATCCTTCTATTTGTCCGTCCTCTACCTTACAATTTATATAATCAAATATGTCTGGATGATTAACATGCAATAAACCCATGGATGCGCTTTTTCTTGTTGCTTGAGTTATTTCCCTAAAAAAACCATTATATGCTCTAAGAAAAGATACCGGCCCACCAGTGACGCCAGTTCTTCCTCTAACAGGTTCGTCTTTTGATCTGATATTAGAAAAATTAAAACCAGTTCCTATACCAGCTTTTGTTGCCATACTTGATATTCTAAGAGTATCCAAGATAGAAAATGGTGTTTCATCCATAGTATCCTTAACTGGATAACTAGAGCATGCACTTGCATAAAAGTTCTTTGTTCCAGCAGTCAACAACGCCGGTGAATTAGGTAGGGCAAAATAGTTGTAGCAAAGCCACTCAAGGTCTTCTCTTGGTGTGCTTGCTCCCCTTGTTTGCATTTCATTTATGAATCTACTTACAACATCGTCCCAACATTTTTCTCCTTTTTGGGAGAGTCTTTTAAAGTTGTAGTTAAGTTCTGGCTTGATCTCTTCGCTGCCAGCACCTAGCTGTGGCCTTGCTGTGTTTTTTGTCTCTTGTTTTTTTTCTTTTGGTCTTGGGGTCTGTTTAGGCTCGTCGAACTCTGTGAACAATTTTTGTTGCATCATAAGATTTTAATGCTCCCTCTTTTGTATTGGAAAACAGGCAAGGGATATTTTTGTTTATTAAAAGGAAGGTGTCAATATTTTGTATCAATTTATTTGAAAATTGATTTTTAGTATTTTATTTATTGAAATACTGGTTCTTAGAGTGTAAAAGATAAAGCCATGAAGATACTTAATTTTTTCATTTTAGGGTTGATTTTGACCTTGGGGGCTTGTTCCAAGGAAGCAAAAAAACAGGAGGTCCCCCAAATGAGTGAAAAGGAACTTATTGCTAAAACATGGCCTAATGCCGTTAAAACATCAAGTGGATTGCTATACGTTGTTAATAGTGAGGGCAGTGGTGAAAAGCCAAAAGCTGGATCAAGAGTAGTGGCTCATTACAATGGCACTCTTTTAGACGGTACTTTGTTCGACAGTTCTTATAAGAGAGGAGAACCAATTGCCTTTGTCGTTGGAAAGGGACAAGTAATAAAGGGTTGGGATGAAGCGCTACTTGATATGAAGAAGGGCGAGAAGAGAACCCTTATAATACCTTATAACCTAGCTTATGGAGAGGCTGGATATCCACCAGTGATACCACCAAAAGCAACCCTTGTGTTTGAGGTAGAACTAGTAGATTTTCAATAATC
>CAYPMK010000053.1:0-4124 GCA_964411885.1 uncultured Bdellovibrionales bacterium | reverse complement strand
TTAGTGTGCTTCTAGCCAGTTCTGGCCAACACTTGTTTGGACGGTTAGGCGAGGGCTAAAATCTACGACGTGCTCCATTTCATATTTCAAAAGGTCTGCTACTTTTTTTACATCTTTTTCTGGAGCTTCTACCACAAGCTCGTCGTGTACATGCATTATTATCTTAGAATCTGGACATGTGCTTTTTAACTTTTCCCAGACCTTTGATAAAGCAAGTTTCATTATGTCTGCCGCAGAACCTTGAATAGGTGCGTTTATGGCGTTTCTTTCTGCAAAATTACGTCTTGCTACATGTTTGGTGTTTATATCTGGAAGATATCTTCGTCTTCCAAAAATGGTTTCAGAGTATCCATTTGTTCTAGCTTTCTTGATCAGTTCTTCTCTTACATTTGCAACGCCACTGTAACGTTCAAAATACCTTGATATTATTTTAGAGGCTACAGACTGAGGAATATTCAGTTCTCTTGCGAGACCATAAGGGGTCTTTCCATAGATTATTCCAAAATTAACAGCCTTTGCTTGTGCACGTTGTGATAGTGTTACAAGCTCTATGGGTACATCAAATATCTCTGAGGCCGTCCTTGTATGTATATCGTCTCCTTTTTTAAATGCATCGAGCATTTTTTCATCATTGCTAAGGTATGCGAATATCCTTAATTCCACCTGTGAATAATCAGCACTTATAAGTTTTTTCCCTTTGGGTGCTATAAAGGTCTCTCGTATCCTTGCCCCAGAGGGAGTTCTTATTGGAATGTTTTGTAGATTAGGATTAGAGCTTGAGAGCCTCCCTGTAGAAGTAAGGTCTAAATTATATGTTGTTCTTATCCTGCCGTCGTTATTTTGTGCCATTTCTATTAAAGGATCAATATAGGTGCCTTTTAATTTTGTAAGTTCTCTGTATTCTATTACTAGCTTTGGAAGAGGGTGATTATTGGATAGTTCTTGCAGGACCTCTTGGTCCGTAGAAAGACCGGTATCTGTTTTTTTTGCCATTAAAGAGACGAGGTTCAACTTTTCGAACAACACAAAAGAAAGTTGTTTTGGTGAATTTATGTTGAACTCCATTCCCGCTTCTTTATATATTTTTTGTGTATATTCAGATATCAAAGTCCCAAACTCAGAAGACAGATCTTTTAACTTATCTACATCGACCATTACACCTGTTTCTTCCATTTCCTTTAAAGGTCTTATACAAGGGATATCTATTTCATAAAGAACGCGTTCTAAGCCTTTTTCTTTTATCTGTTCATTTAGAACATCTTTTATTGCAGGGAATAATTTTGGATCAAAACTTTCTTTTATTGTTTTAAGGCTAATGTCTTCTAAGGGATAATCTCTTTCACCGGGGTTAAGCACATATGAGGCTATCCTTGTATCGAATATCTTGTTATATTTTGAAAGGGTATTGAAATCGCAATTATGGAGTAAGTCATGTCCCAGCAAAACGCCTTCGTGTTCTACATATTTTTGATCTAACACATTAACTTTTATATCGCTGTTGATGTCTACATTCTTTTTTGTGACAAGAAGTTCTTTTAGTTCTGAGGTGAATTCAAGATCGCTGAGTAGCTGTATTAACTTTTCTTTATCAGGTTCTTTTAAAGCAGATTCAGATACTTTTAAGTCAAGTTCTATGTCTTCTTTTAGAGTAACTAGTTCTTTTGATAATGAAGCTTCTTCTTTATACTTTAATAGTGCTGTTTGGTGTTTTTTGTTTTTTATTGAATCTATCTTTTTATATATCTGTTCAAGGTCTCCATACTCATTAAGTAAAGAACTTGCTCCCTTAGGCCCAATGCCTCTTACGCCGGGGATGTTGTCACTGGCATCTCCTGTTATTGCAAGATAATCCCTAACAAGTTCAGGTTTAACTCCAAGTTTTTCTATTACAGCCTCTATCCCATAAGTTTTATTCTTAAGGGTATCTATCATCAGTGTTTTTTCACCTACAAGTTGCATGAGGTCTTTATCACCAGAAATTATTATTACTTCAAAGCCTTCTTGTGTGGCTTTCTTTGTTAACGTCGCTATTATGTCATCTGCTTCTACACCATCAACGCGTATTTTTGGTAAATTAAGTGCTTCTATCAGCTTTTCTATGTAAGGTATCTGGGTCTTAAGTTCTTCTGGAGTGGCTTCTCTATTGGCTTTATATTCAGGGTATCTTATCTTTCTAAAAGTAGGGGTTTTTGAATCCATTGCTATTATGGCATACTCTGGTCTATAAATATTAAGGGTGTTCTTTATCATTTTCAGAAAACCATATACAGCGTTCGTGGGGAGTCCTTTTGAGTTGTTGAGCATAGGGAGTCCAAAATATGCACGATAGATGTAAGAGCTACCGTCTATAATGAACAGTTTTTTAATATTTTTCATTTTTAACTGGAGGGTTCAGAAGGCTCAAACGGGTCCTGAGTATCTGACATTGGTTCTTCTAGGTCTGTGGCCTTTACCTCTTTATAATTCCTTACAGAAACAACTCTTGTACCAGCTATTACGTCTCCCATCCTATAGCCTGAGTCAAGGTTGTATATTAAATATAGTTCGAACATCAGTAGTGGAATACCAACCAAGAGCATTAATATCCAGCCTATAACAGGGACTACAGCGAACAGGGTAAATAATGCTATTGAAAGATTTCTTAGTGCAGATACTTTCCATGTAATTGGTTTTCCTTCTTTTGGATAACTTATTACTTTTAGTCCAATTACCATTTTTCCAATAGAACTGCCGTTATCAAGGACATCTTGGAAAAGTGCATATAACACAGCGCCAATAGCCCCAAGTGGATACCATATTACAGATAGTATTAGCGCTATAGCCACTAGTATTATCATATCAAGACCCTTTGCTACAGAGCGGTCTACAGCGTGTACTTTTTTATATTTTGAATTGTCTAAGGTTAAGTGTTCACTCATGACAGTGTTTTATAATATGGCATTAGTTCTTTGTCACCAGTATTTTATCCATTAATTCTATTAGTATGTGGCCTAAGAAAATGTGAGATTCCTGTATTCTTGACGATACTGTTGAATTATCGACATTAAAGTTCATGTCAGAAAGTTTTTCTGCCTTTATTTTTCCGCCATCTCCACCAGTGAAGGAAACAGTAGTTAATCCCATTATTTTAGCGGTTTTTAATGCCCTTATGACGTTCTCTGAGTTGCCGCTGGTGCTAATGCCTATAGCCAGATCTCCTGACTTTGCCAGAGCCTCTATTTGTCTTTCGAATATTGCATCAAAGCTTATGTCGTTAGCTATTGAGGTTATTACAGAAGTATCTGTAGTTAATGCTATTGCCGGCAGGGCTTTTCTTTTTATTCTTAGCTTATTTACATGTTCTGCGGCAAGATGTTGGGAATCTGCGGCACTCCCTCCATTACCAAAATAAAATATCATTTTCCCTTTACTACTTAGCTCTGCCATAAGCTTTGCGAGCTTCTCTATTTCTTGTAGATTTTTTTGTATTAAATCCTTTTTTAACTCTATAGACAAGTTTAACTCGTCATTTATATATTGCTTTAACTGTTCCATGTGTTAATTCAGTAACAGAATTCAGGCCCTATGTATAGTAAAAAAGAGGTGTGCAATGTGTGTGCTGGAAAAAGCAGAAAGACCTTGGGGACACTGGGAAGTTCTTTTTGAGGGTGATGGTTATAAGGTAAAACGCATATTGGTAAAAGCGGGGAAAAGGCTTTCTTTACAGTCCCACGCAAAAAGGTCTGAATATTGGGTAGTGGTAAAGGGCAGGGCCAATGTGCTTATTGGGGCTAAAACCTTTGATGTTGGAACAGAGGATTCTGTTTTTGTGCCAGTTGGCGAAAAACATAGATTAGAAAATAAATTTGATACAGATCTTGAGATAGTTGAAGTTCAGTATGGTTCATATTTAGAAGAAGATGACATAATTAGATATGAGGATGATTATGGCAGAAAATAAGACCCTTGCTGTTAATAAAAAAGCAAGACACGAATATCAGATAATAGATAAATTCGAGGCTGGAATAGTACTTACAGGGTCTGAGGTAAAATCCATAAGGAACGGAAAGACCAGTATCGCAGAAGCTTTTGTTAGGGAAAAGAGAGGCGAGCTTTATATATTGGGAATGAACATTCCGGAGTAT
>CAYPMK010000052.1:6663-7801 GCA_964411885.1 uncultured Bdellovibrionales bacterium | reverse complement strand
AATTTTTGATAGTTTACATCAAGTTTTAAAAAGCAAACTTTATAACTACAAAACCAGCAATAAGAAGTATGGTAAAAAGTATTGCGAGTTTATTGAAGTACTTATCTATCCAAGACGTTATAGTTGCTCCAAACTTGTATATGATGGCCGCTAGCAAAAAGAACCTAAGCCCTCTACTTATAACAGAAGCAAGAGTGAACGTTAAAATATCCATCTTGCTAACACCAGCAGAGATAGTAAAAACCTTGTAAGGTATTGGGGTAAATCCTGCAGTGAACACAGCAATAAAAGCATTATCGTTGTACATTGTGATTACTTTGTTAAATACTTGAGTTGTAAATCCCGGAATGTAATCAAAGAACAACATTGCGAATGATGTAAATTCTTGCTGTGAGTTATACCAAACCTTGTATCCGATCAAGTAACCAAAAAGTCCGCCCAGCACAGAACCAAGAGTACAAATAAAAGCAAACTTAAATGATCTTTTAGGAATAGAAACAGCCAGTGCTATAAGAAGTACATCTGGCGGAATTGGAAAAAAAGAACTTTCAGCAAAAGCCAGCAAGAACAAGGCTGGAACACCATAAGGAGTATAAGCCCAATGCAAGACCCAATCATATAATCTGCGAATTAAGTTTGTTTTCATTAATATAATTATCTAGCACACTAGATATAAAGTGTAAAACACCAAGTACGAACTAGTTAAGCTTTTCTAACTAACAAGTTCTGCATTCATGCTTATATTTGTATTCAATAATCTAGAGACTGGACAGTTGGCTTTTGCATTGTTAACGATGGTGTTAAAAGTTTCTTTGTTTATTTCTGGGATGTTGGCTTTAACATCTAAGTGAATACTTGTTACGGACCAAGCATTATTTGTGTTTTCCATAGTGAGTGTTGCTTTTGTTTCTATATTCTTTGGTTCAAAACCTTCTGCACCAAGCATAAAAGAAAGAGCCATGTTAAAACATCCTGCATGTGCCGCCGCTATCAGTTCTTCAGGGTTTGTGCCTATTCCTTGTTCAAACCTGCTGGTGAATGAGTATTGTGTATTATTAAGTGTTCCGGTCTGTGTACTCAAATACCCTTTTCCTGTTTTACCTGAGCCGTTCCATATTGCAGTTGCTGTTCTTTTCAT
>CAYPMK010000052.1:3540-6563 GCA_964411885.1 uncultured Bdellovibrionales bacterium | reverse complement strand
TTTATACTAAAAGTGGCGATAGCACTAAATATATCCATAAGCATAAAACAGAACAGTAAGCCAAGTAATAGCTTTATTAAAAAACTATGGGATGAATATTTTTAATATTAAAGTTTTTCCTTGTATGTTTGTGGCATCTTTGGTAAAAGTGCCAGCTGGTAAGGATATTTGTATATAATTATGAGGTGATATTATGAGCAGGAAATGTGATGTTTGTGGAAAAGGAACACTAAAAGGGAACAATGTTAGTCACTCTAACATAAAGACCAAAACTCTTTGGCACCCAAATCTACAAAAAGTTAAAGCTGTTGTAGATGGAACAGTCAAAAGAGTGCAGGTTTGTACTCGCTGCATAAGATCTGGTAAAGTTCAAAAAGCCGCTTAAGATAAAAGGTGCGGCAAAAGACCTATATACTGGTTGACAAAGTATAAGCTAATTTAGTATTAACATCTCTATAAAAATTTCAAATTATAAAGGGGCTTTGTTATGTTCAAATTTCGTATTCTGTTTAAAAGTTGTTTGTTTTTATCATTATTAATACCTTCTTTTGTTTATTCACAAGATCCACCAGCAGTAGAAATGCTATCAGATGTTATATATATAGAAGACAATAGTATATATTTTGATCCCGGCTCACTTAAATTTAACTTATCTGATAACAAAAGCATTAAGCTTGATGGTTTTATGTATAGAGGTAAGGATTACGCCATAATACGTTATTTTGAAGATCTTAGACCAGTGGCTGAGTTTAAATATGAATATCAAGACGATCTTTTTATTATTAGGGAATTTATAACTTATAAATATAAAGAAAATGGTTTGTATATAAAGAAGATCTACGATGCTAGGAATGGGAACATAATCAGATTAATAGAACAACACAAAGACGATAATGGGGATGTTTATAAAAGTATTATAATGGAAGAGAAAGGCAAGAAAGGATCTACTATGCTAACTATGCATATAGTAAAAGATGGACGTCAATCATTGGTGCATCATCTAGAAGCAGATGAAACGATGGCCTCAAAGTATCCAGAATATAATATTAAAATGGAAAGATATGGGCTTAAGTACACTTATTATACAGAATTTGGCAAATTTGGAGCAGACTTTAAATCTAGTGTAGGGAATCTTCATAGTTCTTTGAATTTTAGTTTTTATTCTGATAACCAAGATCTAAAAGTATTTTTAGATTATAAACCTAACCAAGCAGGACAGACTTTAAAATATCCAAAAATAAAAGTTATTACCTTTGATCGTAGTAAAGATTCTGGATCTGAAGTTGTTACCAAAACATCATTGGATCACAATACAGAACAAAATAGGTATGAGGTTTCTAGCTTAGAGGTTAAGAAGGTGCCTGTACAATCATCAGCAGAAAATAGCGTAAAAGATTTTAAAAGAAAAGCTTATCAAGGTGAGTTCTTATATAAGAGCGTAAGCAAGGACATTGTTGTAGCCTTATTAAATGAGTACTTGAGTAATAAATTACATGTTTCATCTTTAAGAGACTTGGATCAGATGATAGAAGTTTTTAATAGTTATATAATTGAACATTTAGATGGTCTTATTGGCAAAGAAGAAGCTGTTGTTCTTTTTGGTCAGGGTAATACTGGTGGTTTGTATGACTATATAAAGATAAACACTGGTGTTGAATATTATCGCTGTATGGCCATTATGTATGGGGCCTTGAGTACGGCAAGTGGCCTCTTAAAAGATAAGGCTATATCTAACGTGGTGGTTGAAACTTTTAATAAACTTGGTTTGATAGATGTTGCTACAGTTTCCTCTGCTGTGGACTATGATTATATGCAAAAACAACTTAGAATTGAACTTACGCCTAAGTTCATAGTAAGGTATAGCGATGGTATAATTAAATATGCGTCATCCATGGTCAAATTATGAAGAATTTATTTATTGTTCTTTCATTATTTTCTTTTTTAAATGTGTGTTATGCACAGAACGACCCTATTGATGAAGAATATAAAGTCTATTATATAACTGACCTAACAAGTTCTTCTAGCGCTTGGCATGAAATGTTCTTTAACATTAGGAATGCTTATGTAGTAAAAAAGCTTTATCCATATTTTAAGGCATATGTTAATAAAATAGATTTAGGTGAACTTAGTCCTCATCAGATAAGTAAACTCTATGATTATTCTTTAGCTTATACAGAAATAACGTGGATAAAAGACCCAATACCAGCCTTAATAGGAGCACATGAACTTGTTGTAGGTATTAAGGAGTATACAGGAAGAAGATATAGCGATGTATCAGCTAGTACTTTGTCACAATATATAGATGAGATATATAGGAGTCTTGATATTGATATATTAAAAAGAGTAAGGATAAATAATTACCCAGACAGATCTATAGAAAGATTGTTGTTTACGAGGGGATTTGCTAAGTTTTGTATAGAACGCAAATTTTCTTCTAATTGGAATAATCAAACTAGTCCAATAACTAGGTATAGATATGCTCGTCAGGCAGAAGATATGTTGGATCTATATAAAAAACATTATGGAGATGATGCAATTATTGAACCATCTACGTGGATAAAACAAGCATGGAAGGAACAAAGATATCAAAACATAAAAGCTCGTAAAGAAAGATTGCCGGGGCTTGGTTTGCCATGGAGTCTTGATGATCTTGATTTTGACTTAGATAGAATAGCTAAAGATCCTAACCAAGAAGATGTAAGATTATACCTAGGTGTATTTATAAGGACTGGTCGTAATAGAGGTCTTGCAAGAATAACAACAGAAACACAAATGTTAATGTGTAATACTGACGAATTACGTCTTGATCTATTAAATAAGTCCAATAATGCTGCCAACGGACTACTAAAGGCTATATCTAAAGGAAAAATATCTGTAACTGATGAAGAACTTAAACTTATAAATAGATATGTATTAGATAATACCAAGCTCATTAATGACATCACATTAGAGCAAGAACAGATATTAAGGTCTGCTTATAACATTGAGAAAGAATATTATGATAATGGCAAACTTAAGTATTA
>CAYPMK010000052.1:0-3440 GCA_964411885.1 uncultured Bdellovibrionales bacterium | reverse complement strand
TTGATCTTAATATGCTTTTCATGCACAGACTCTAATTTTAATAATTTGGATCCGCATGAACATAGTGTGATAGCAAATATAGCGGATGATATTTCTTTGATGAATGTTTCTCCAAATATTTTGTTGGAATCATCTCTAAAAGTGAAATTATCACCAGAAATGACCCTGAGTGTTATGTCTGGATATTCAAATATTTTGCAAAAGACTTATCAAAGGTCCATTATTAAAAAGTAGCAATAAACTCCATCTCAACCTGTACATCCAAAGGTAGTTTTGCTACCTGCATGGTGCTTCTTGCTGGTTTTACTTTGCTTGTTTCAAAATAGTTAGCATAAAGTTCGTTCAATATTGTGAATTGTGAAAGATCTTTCATGAATATAGTGCTTTTTATTATGTTGTCTTTGCTAATTCCAGCTTCTTTGAGTATCGCATCAAGATTAGAGAAGATCTTTAACACAGCTTCTTGCGTTTCTGTTGATACAGCCTTTGTATTAGGATCTATTGGCAGGACCCCTGATACGAACAAAAGGTCTCCACATCTTACAGCCTGAGAATATGGTCCTACTGGTAGTGGCGCATTTGTAGTCCTTATTTCTGTTTTTTTCATGTTATCCTCCTTGATTTATGTTCCTACTGTGTTAGTTATTAACACATGGATTTTACAACTGAATCCATCCGCTATATTACTTTTCTTTTGCTAATTAAGCTAGCATTTATTGTGATCGTGTCTGCTATGCTCGGTAATTTTGATTATTTTGCCAAGCTTCTTTTTTCTAAATATAAGACGACAAAAGATAGAATAAAAATAGCCTTAATAATGTGCCCGACAATTCTTATAGGGATTACGTTAAGGTATACCGCTAATTATCACCCGATGGATTTTTCTATACCGGGTTTATTTATTATAGGTATTAGTGCTGGATTTATGCCTGCTTTTATTAGCTCGTTGGTGTGCGGGGCTGTTCTTGTTCTTTTCGGTGGTGAATACTGGTATGCAATAATGGCTGTTATAGCTTCATTTAGTGGATCTTTGTTTTTTAAAGAGGATATGTTTGCAACAAGCAAAAGGATATACCATATATCACTTGGCATAATACCAGTCTCAATGCTATATGCTTTAATAAGTAGAGTAGTGCCTCATTCTTCTATATTTATACTCAGTAACGGTACTATAGAGTCAGACATACTTGTCGTGTTATATGATCTTTTAGGTGTTTTTCTTACTTTGTTCTTGTGGAGACACTATAAAACTAAATTGGAATTAATAGAAAGTTCTTATAATCTTGATAGGGCTAAATTGGCTATATTATCGTCTAAAATAAATCCTCATTTTCTTTTTAATACTCTTAACACTATAGCTGCGGCAATAAGGATAGATTCAAATCTTGCAAGGGATATAGTTTTTAAATTGTCAGAAATAATGCGTTATGTTCTTAATACAGAGAATGAATTTAGACCCATAAAAGATGAGCTAGATTTTATAAACAATTATCTTGCAATAGAAAGACTTCGTTTTGGTGACGAGAGACTCAAGGTAACTATTAATGCAGATAATGATCTGAATGAATTTGACTTGCCCACCATGTTGATTCAACCGCTTGTTGAAAATGCAATAAAACACGGAGTATCAAAACTTTCAGACAAACAGGGAGAAATCGTTATAAACATAAGAATGGAAAGAAAGGATAACGACAATTATATTAAGATAAATGTAAGTGATAATGGCCCGGGCCTTGTTAATTCAGGGGACGTTTTTTCTAGAGGGATGGGGCTTTCTAATGTTAGGGATAGAATAAAACTTTTATATGGCAACAAAGGTTCTTTGGATATAGATGATAAGAATGGCGGGGAAGATTGTTTTGGTTTCTCTGTAAGCATGAACATCCCTTTTAGGAGCTGATAAATGACAAAAGTATCTGTGCTTATTGCTGACGATGAACGTTTTGCAAGAGAAGAACTAAAACATCAATTGTCTGTATACCCAGAATTATTACTAGTCGGTGAAGCAGACAATGGTATAGAGGCTGTAAAGACCATTAAAGAACTAAGACCAGACCTCTTGTTCTTAGATATAGAGATGCCTGGACTAAAAGGTATAGAGGTTATAGAGGCTCTTTCTTCTATGCCGGATTATAGGCCGTTCATAGTTATTGTTACAGCTTACGAGAACTATGCAGTAAAAGCTTTTGAATATGATGTCCTTGATTATCTACTAAAACCTGTTGATACAAAAAGACTGGCTACTACTATGTCTAGAGTCCTGAAGTATACCAGTGGGCAACAGTGTATAAACAGGATAGCGGCAAAAAGACTTAATAGGATGGTACTTATACCAGAAGAAGAAATATCTTTTGTTGGTGTAGAGGATTCTGTTGTTTATATAAAGTGTGGAGCAGAAAAATATTCAACAACGTATAGAACTCTTGATGATATAGAAAAAGACCTTGATAACAAAAAATTCGTTAGAGTTCATCGTGCATATATAGTGAACATAAAAAAAGTTAGAGAGATAAAGAACGAAGACTCTGGTGGTCTATTACTTAGGTTAGAAGACGTTCAAACAGAAGAAATTCCAGTTTCTAGGACTAATGCAAAAGCATTTAAATCCATATTTAATATATAATTTTATATGTTCGCTTTTAATAATATGTTCTGTATGTCTTTAGCGTACATAGGAACGACACCGTAAATATATCCTTCTTTGTTACCACTAACCTCTATGGTTTTTTCTGCTACTGCTTTTACGTCTATCTTGTTTGTACTCGAGCTTAATTTACGTAAAGCACCAATGCTGTTTAACCACTGTTCTAGGTCTTTTAATGCTTTGTCGTGATCTTTATAGTGAGCAGTATTTTCGTGTAGCATAAAACCTATGAGTTCTAGAGTTTTTTTACTGTTATAAGGTTGATTGAATTCAAGTATTGGTATTATCAGATGTGCTAACCCAAGACCATGAGATACGTCGTAAATACCACTTATTGCATGTTCTATAAGATGTATCGGCCAACCACCTTGTCTTGTGCCAAGCAATCCCATCATTGCAACACTAGAGCTCCAGCAAAGGTCAGCTCTTGCATCTATGTTTGAGGGGTTTTCTAATAGTGCTTCTATGCTGTTCTTAACAGTTCTTGTTATTCCAAGTGTAAGGTAATCCTGTATGCTGAATTTTTTTGTATTAGAAAGGTATGTTTCTATTGCATGACAAATTATATCCACTGCACCGTCAACAAGGTAATCCTTTGGGACTGTGTTTGTGAGTTCAGGGTCTATGATAGAGAATTTAGGCACAACTAACTGAGAATGTATTGCTGTTTTCTGTTTTGTTTCAAAGTTGGTTATTACAGTTCCGCCGTTAACTTCTGATCCTGTGGCTGCCAATGTTGGTATGCATATTATTGGTAGTGCAGAGCAGGGGTTCTTGCCCGGTTTTTCTTTTGTAG
>CAYPMK010000051.1:1213-7925 GCA_964411885.1 uncultured Bdellovibrionales bacterium | reverse complement strand
TATCGTTTCACAAAGTTCTTTAAACCATTTCCAGACGATGAATGGAAACCAAAAAGACTCGTAAGCAAAGGAAAGACCTTGCACCTTGAAGTTAATGGTGGTTTTAGTATAGACGGAGAAATAGTTAATATAGATGGAAAAGCAAAGCTAGAAGTTAGCTTGGGACCAAAGATCAATTTTATAAGTCCGGTGATACAAAGATGATAAAAATAGAACACATATTAAAAAAATTCAGCCCAGAACTAGAGAACAACGTAAGTATTGCGAACAAATTGCTTACAGTTTCCGACTATGAAACAATGCTTATAATAGAACTTAAGAGGGACCAACACTTACAATACAAAAGAACATCAAAAGAATTGATAGATGAAACACCCGGCCTTGCTTCTATTTACGTAAAGTATAAGGAAAAATATTATCTAATGAGTGGAACTCCTTATGTTAAAGACATAATAAATAATTTTACCTTTGCTCTATATCCCTTGAACTCACCAATAAAGTTAAGGGATCAGTATAAATTATATAAAGCAATAGTTAAACTTTGTCCTAAAGGGACAACAAGAAACGCCATAATATTTAATACTCACTGTGGGATAATCCCAACTCACATCAGCCACCTTTACAACAGAATATATGCTGTAGAACCTAACAGAGACATGTATAACGAAAGCAAATTCAATATGACATTGAATAAAAAGAACAATTGTTTAATATTTAATTCCGATGCAAACAAATGGTTAAAAGAATTCTCTGAACACAAATACACTCAGCCCGGCAAGAAGAACAAAATAGGGCTAGCACTAATAGACCCAACATTAATATCTAACAATGGTTTAGAATTTTTTGCCAAGGTGCAAGCAGAAACAATAATTTTGTTTTCAGAATCACAAAGTTCTATAGATGATTCAAAGAAAAAACTAACAGAGCTTGGTTTTGACATTATGGACGAGCAAGAAGTGCTGGGAACCAAATTGCTAAGAATGAAGTGGAGAAATATTGAAAGAACTACAGAAATATAAAGAACTAGCCATATCTGCATCATTAGAAGCTGGCAAATTACTGATGACACACTTTAACTCCATAAATGATTTTAAAACTAAAAAAAATGCCGGTATAGTAACAAAAGCTGATACAGAATCTGAAACTTTGATCACTGATATACTAAGAAAAGGCACACCAGAATTTGGCGTTCTAGCAGAAGAAGATGGGACAAAAGGAAACCAAGACATTAAATGGATAATAGACCCTTTAGATGGTACCACTAATTTTTTCCATGGTTTTCCACATTTCAATGTCTCTATCGCTCTAGAGTATAAAAAAGAATTAATAGTTGGAGTAGTACATAACCCTGTTAATGGTGATGTATATCACTGCACTAAAGGTTCTGGTTCATACAAGAACAAAGAACTAATAAGAGTATCCAACACAGATCAACTTAAATTATCTTTGTTAGGTACTGGTTTTGCATATATGAGAGGTAATGAGCTCAATTCAGCTTTAGAACTTTTTAAGAAATTTACGGACCTCACCCATGGTATAAGAAGACCCGGAGCAGCAGCATTAGACCTTTGCTATGTAGCAGAAGGCATCTACGATGGATTCTATGAAAGCACATTAAATCCTTGGGATCTTGCCGCAGGAGTACTCTTGGTACAAGAAGCTGGTGGAACTGTAACAAACTATAAAGGTGATAAAATATCAATATATGGCAACGACGTAGTTGCATCTAATGGTGCTATACATGATCAAATCACAGGTGTTATTAACTCATAGCAGAAGGATCTTCTTCTAATGTTTTAACATCTGGGTTGAACTTGCTCTTTGGGAACGGAATATTATTCCTTTCTATCTCTTCATAAAACGAAGGGATGTTACCAGTAGGAAGCATCTCGCCAATAATAGTACCGTCTGAGGTCCTTCCTTTCTGTACGAACCTATAGATGTCCTTAGTTACATATCTTCCAAGATCATCAACACCAAGTACTTCACTTATCTGCATTATCCTTCTAGATCCATCATAAAGTCTTGCAGTACATATTATTATGTTTATAGCAGATCCTATCTGCGCTCTTATTGCAGTTACAGGCACTTGCGTATCTGTCATCATAGCTAATGTTTCTAACCTAACCATAGTTTCCACGGGAGTATTTGCGTGAACTGTTCCCATACTACCACCATGGCCAGTGTTCATTGCAGATATAAGATCTAGTGCTTCTGCTCCTCTAACTTCTCCAACGATTATTCTGTCTGGCCTAAGTCTTAAAGATGATTTAAGTAGGTCCCTCATGGTTACAGCACCTTTACCAAAATCATTTGCAGCTTTTGTTTCAAAATAAACAACGTGGTTAGCGTTTATCTGAAGTTCTGAAGCATCCTCTATTACCAAGATTCTACTTGTCTTGGGTATCCTTGAGGCAACACAAGACAAAAGTGTAGTTTTACCAGAACCAGTTCCTCCAGAAACAATAATGTTCTTTGCCAAAAAAACACAAATATCGATGAATCTAGCCCCATCTAAAGAAAGTGCACCAAAATTAATAAGATCCTTTAGTGTTAATTTAACTTTAAAGAACTTTCTTATCGCTATAGTGGTTCCATTCCTTGCGCTAGGTGGTACTACTACGTGCACTCTTGAACCATCAGGCAATCTTGCATCAAGTGTAGGGTTTTCTTCGTCCAACGGTCTTCCTACAAATTGAGCTATGTTCCTCGCGGCTGCCAACAAGGATCCTTCGTCTTCAAACTTTGCTTCTGTTTTTATCAATTTACCTTTACGTTCAATGAATATAGTAGAAGGACCATTTATCAATATATCCGTTACTGATTCGTCTGCTAAGTATTCCTTAACAGGAGAAAGAAAATTTGCAATGGTAGCTTCAAATACCCTGCTCATTAATGTTTCACTCCCTTAGATCTAAAAGCATCTACTATATCTTCTATGTCTATAGACTGAAAATCATCTCCCTTTTCTTCTCTTTCATACAAGTAGTCTATTGCAAAATCGCTGAAATCTTCTACCTGCTCATAAGGAATATTAAATCTAACACACTCTTGGGCAAAGATCTTAAGCAACATCAAATGACTTACTAAAGAAGGTATCTCCTCTATCTTCATATCTTCATCTTCTGCTGCAAGATAATTATATGCCCTCAGAACATCATTAACTTGTTTTAGTATCTCTTCCATTTAGGTTCCTCCAATTTATTTAATAAAACTCCTAGCAACAACTCTATCATCAAATTCATGTTTTGAATCACCTATCTGTTGATATGCTTCATGACCCTTACCCGCAATTAAAAGAACGTCATTGCTCTTATTCATCATTTCTACGGCTTTTTTTATAGCAGAACGTCTATCTGGTATAACCTCATATATATTGGGTCTCATCCCTGCTGTTATACTCTCTATTATTTTGTTAGGATCCTCATGTCTTGGATTATCCGATGTCACTATTGCATAATCACTCAGGTCAGAGACCACCTTGCCCATTTTTGGCCTTTTACCTTTATCTCTATCACCGCCACAACCAAAAACGGTTATTATTTTTTTATCAGGGAAAGTATTCCTTAATGCAGAAAGGACATTGTTTAAAGCATCGTCTGTATGAGCATAATCAACGAATATATTATGTCCTTTAAGTACCCTTTCAAGACGACCCGGAATAACAGCCGCCTTAGACAAAGAAGTTTTGGCTACTTTGTGGTCGACACCATACACTTTTACTGTAGAAGTTATTGCAGCTAATGCATTATAGATATTATGTTTCCCTATTAAAGGAAGTTCATACTCATAAACAGAACCTGAATCTTGCAACTTAAAAACAGAACCATGATCATTAAAATCATATGACACGACTTGAATATCTGCCTCTTTAGAAAAACCATAAGTTATTATTTTTATATCCTTAAGTAATCTAACAAACTCTATTAATTTTTTGCCATACGGACAATCTATATTTATGATCGCTGTTTTGTTCTTTTTAGTGCTTCTTGGCAAGATGTCTGTAAAAAGTTTTTTCTTAGCATTAAAATAATCATCCATATCCTTGTGAAATTCCATATGATCCCTTGTAAGATGAGTAAATATAGCAACGTCAAAATCTATATCCCAAACCCTTCCCAACTCTATCCCGTGAGAAGATACTTCCATGGCCAAATGAGTAACCTTGTCATTTACCATATCACTCATGATTCTCTGAAGATAAAGGGATTTTGGAGTTGTATATTCTATTTCTCGTATTTCCCTACCACCATAGCGGTATAATATCGTACCTATTATTCCTGTTCTCATGCCTGCATCATTCATTATTGATTCTATCATGAACACAGTAGATGTTTTACCATTAGTACCTGTAACACCAATAACGTTAAGTGATCTAGACGGATGATCATAGAATTGCGCAGACATTTTTGATACAGCACTTACTGGGTCTTTAACCGATATAGCAGGGATCTTATCTTTTTTTATACGATCAAAACTCTTTTTATAGTCTTTGTTATTTGAAGCTGTATCTATGAATTCCTGTGAAACCACAATTGCAGCAGCTCCATTATCAAGAGCCTGTTCTATAAAAAGATGTCCATCATCCTGTGGACCTTTAACACAAATAAATAGCGAACCTTTTTTTACCAAACGTGAATCATACTCAACATCCTTAATATCTATATTTGATATATTAGACGACCAAGTTTGTTCTATTTTGGAGACAATATCTAATAAGTTCATAATTCCTCCGACCTATTCATTGGATATCAAAGTTCCAATATGGAAATTCTCTGGGTTTGCTATAGAAATAACAAGGTTATTGCTCTTTGCTATTTCTATAGAATCTTTACAGACAACCTTACATCCTTTATTTACGATGTCATAAAGCCTGTCATAATTCATCTTGTCAAATTTTTCTACGTGTACATTCACTTTTGGATCATCATCATAAACAGCTCCAACATCTTTGAAAAGTATGCACTGTTCTGCTTTAAGTGCACAAGCCAACACAACTGCTGTAACGTCAGAACCTCCTCTTCCAAGTGTTGTTACTTCACCGTCTTTATCTATACCCTGATATCCGGGTACAACAGGAACAAATCCGGCTTGAATGAGCTCCATTATTTTTGTAGTATCCACATCCTCTACCTTAGCACTAAAATGTTCTGAATTTGTTTTTATTCCTAACGTGGTAAAATTCATAGATTTTGATTTTATGTTCATAGTCAGTAACATCATGGACAGTAAAGAAGCTGCTTTGATCTCTGCCGTACAGAGAAGATGATCCAACTCTCTTTTATAACCACAGGCATCAATGTTGGCTGCCATCTCTATAAGCTTATCTGTTTCATCTCCCATTGCAGAAACGACAACAACAACCTTGTTTCCATTATCCAAACACTCAGATATTCTATTAGAAGCTGTTTTAAGCTTCTCGATATCAGAAATCGTTTTCCCACCAAATTTTAAAACTATTATTCCCATAAACTTATTTAATTTTATCCAACCTATTAAGACCTTCTTCTATTAACTCCATAGGCGAAGTAGTAGACACTCTAAAATATCCTTCACCATTCTCCCCAAAACCTATCCCCGGCATCAAAAGAACCTTTTTGTCTTCCCACACCTTATACATATATTGTTCAGAAGAAGTAAATCCATCCGGTAGTTTTATCCATATAAAAAAAGCCGCATTACTTGAATATGTTTGATAGCCTTTGTCCCTTAATATTTTTTGTGCCTTTTCCATTTTAACTTTATATTTTTGCGCTACTTCGTCTATGTATGAACTCATCCTTAAAGCCAAGGCCGCTGAATATTGAATAGGAACAAATTGTCCAACATCAAAAACAGATTTAACCTTTCTTACATTTGATATAACATCCTTGTTGCCAACCATGTAAGCCATTCGCCATCCGACCATATCAAATGTTTTGGACAAAGAGCCTATCTCTACACAACAATCTTTGGAGCCTTTGACTTCTAATAATGTTGGATGCTTAGAAAAAGAAATATCTCTATATACAGCATCGTAACATAATATTATGTTATTCTTCCTACCAAAAGAAACGAACCTCTCAAAATCTTTTATATCACAACTAGCTCCAGTTGGATTATGAGGGTAATTTATATACATGAATTTAGTGTTTGGTCTTATACAAGAGTTCAGCTCCTCATCAGTAGGAACATAAGCAGTCTCTTTATTTAGTTTTAGCATTACTGGTTCAGCCTCTGCTAATAACACACAATTAACATATGCAGGAAAAGACGGGTCTGGAACTATTGCATGGTCACCGGGATTAAGGTATGCCTGTGCAAGTGCTGCAAGACCATCCTTGCCTCCCATTATTATCTGTACCTCTGTGTCTGGATCAAGATCTACGTCGTATCTATCCTTATAGAAATAAGCAACCTCTTCCCTAAATTTTCTTAAACCTTTTTCCACTGTATATATATGATTCTCAGAATATTTAAGTCTTAGTGTAAGTTCAGAAATAACTTCTCTTGGTGGTAAGCCCTGCGGTAAGCCTCTACTAAGGTCTATTAATTTAGGGTCTCCTGTCCTTAATGCATCAAGTTTCCTGAATATCAGCTCTCTTACCCTTGATACTCTTTTACTAGGCTCATACTTCAATGCTTTACACCTCTTATTAATGATTATAACTAAGTAGTTATGACTGTGCCCAATATACTAGGAAAAGAGTTCGAATGCATTAACAAAATATTA
>CAYPMK010000051.1:0-1113 GCA_964411885.1 uncultured Bdellovibrionales bacterium | reverse complement strand
CTTAAAATATCTAATTTAGCAAATGCAATGATAGATATTAGCGACAGCCTCTCTAGCGAGTTATATCATATAGCTTTTTCATCTAATTGTTCAATATTAATAGATGCTGTACCAACACATCCAAGTATAAAAAGACTTTGTAAGGAGAAAGAACTAGAGCCCTCTACTTTCGTTTTGTTTGGAGGAGAAGACTATCAGTTATTATTCACTAGCAATAAACATAAACAGGCACGTAAATTTGGAATAAGAATTGGTACTGTAATAAAGAACAAAAAACGACCGAAGGTTTTAATAAAGACAAAAAATGGGTCAAAAATATTAAAGTCTAAAAGTGCTTATTTACACTTCTGATATCGATCTTGAAACAAGCACCACTGGCAAACCAACATTAACGGCCATTTCACTGAAGTGTTCTAGTATATCCTGATAACCACCATGGTTCCTTGTTATCTTTGAGCTAAAAGAATAGAGGTCATCTATTATAACTATGTCTATGCTACCGCTATTTTTTAATTCTTTCACATTTATCCAAAAATTACTTGTAACATCCCCTTCAGCGACATGTATACTTGAATTATATATTATAGAGCAAGCTCTTTCAAAAGACTCCTGAGCTTCATCAACAAAGGCTCCTTTTTTTACCATATTCTCTGTAACACCACTCAGTGCCATTACCATTTTTGCCAATATTTCTTCTCGTTGATAATTAAAGCTAAGATATAGAACACCTTTGGCTTGTCCTATCACGTCCAAAGATAAAAGTAGTGTAGGATCTTTTAGGTCCAATTCACCACTTGGAGCATCAAGAATGGTTAAAGGAGATTTGGCTACGTTCTTTGCAACACCTGTTGAAAGCAGACCAAAACCAAGCCCCCTTACTTTTGAAAAAAGTTTTTTTGTTCTGAATTTATTAAAATTAATAACTGAGTCTTCAGAAGATTCACGACGAACTACAGGACTCTCTACGCGCGACACCACCATAACAAGCACCCCCAGATTTGAAGAACGTGAGCATCAAATCGAGCTCCGATATCCCTTAATTAAAATTATATACTCATGGCACCATTGTTCGCAATGATAATTTTTCGCATTTTTGTGAAGAAACCAAAATGT
>CAYPMK010000050.1:0-7946 GCA_964411885.1 uncultured Bdellovibrionales bacterium | reverse complement strand
ATCAGCACCAACATAGTCTGTGAATGTCATTGCAGACACAGATACAGCAACTAGAAATGAAACAGAAAATAGAACTTTCTTCATTAGCATAACCTCCCTTTTGATTTTGCTAAGAGCTTAGTTAGCACCAGTGGATTAAATATCAACGTTATTTATTGATATATTATAACTATATGTAATTATTGTTTAAAATCACAAAAACCAAGACCACTACAACATAAATTTAATCCTTTACAGCAAAAGTCCAATATGCTAGAACACGCTGAAACCAAATAGTAAATTATTTAGAGGAGTTAGATTAAAGTGGCAATCACAAAAGAAAGAAAAACACAAACTGTTGAAAAATTCAGGACTCATGAGAGCGATACAGGCTCTGCAGAAGTGCAAATAGCGCTTTTAACACAAAGAATAGAAGAACTTACTAAACATTTTGATAGTCATAAAAAAGATTTCCATTCAAGGATCGGCCTTATGCAGCTGGTCAGTCAAAGAAAAAATCTATTGAGCTATCTCAGGAAGAAAGACACTGCTCGTTATTCAAAACTCATAAAAGAGTTAGACCTGAGAAAGTAGTCAGGAACTTGTCTAAAGATTACAAAGAGAGAGTCAAAATATAGGGGACAATAAGGTCCTCAAGGAAAAGGAGTATTTTATGCACAAGATCATTGAAACAGAGTTAGGCGGAAAAAAACTAACATTAGAAACAGGAAAATTAGCTAAACAGGCAAACGGTGCTGTACTGGTAAGTTTTGGGGACACTAGAGTCCTTGTAACTGCAGTAGCAGACAAATCAGAAAAAGAGGGCTTGGATTTTTTCCCTCTCACAGTTGATTTCGTAGAAAAATTTTACGCATCAGGAAAGATCCCGGGCGGATATCTTAAAAGAGAATCAAAACCAACAGACAATGCAACACTGGTATCAAGACTTATAGACAGGCCTATAAGACCTTTGTTCCCAGAAAACTTTAAGTCTGAAACACAAATAATAGCCACAGTACTTTCTTACGATGCAGATCACGGCGCAGATCAGGCAGGCATAATAGGGACCTCTGCCGCATTAATGCTGTCAGACATCCCTTTTAACGGACCTATTGCTGCATGCAGAGTGGCGCGTGTTAATGGAAAACTAATTGCCGCACCAAGCGTTGAAGATCTAAAAAACAGCGACATAGATATCCTTGTTGCTTCAACAGAAAAAGCTGTAGTAATGGTAGAAGGTGCATCAAAAGGCATACCAGAAAACGAGATGCTAGAAGCAATAATGTTCGCATTTGAATCTGCACAGCCTTCAATTAATGCACAAAAGAAAATGGCAAAAGAACTAGGAAAAACAAAAAGAACAGTTGCTGAAGCACCTAAAGATGAAAAACTAAATAAAGAACTAGAATCATATTGCAAAGACAAATTCAAAAAGGCCTTTGCTATAAAAGAAAAACTAGAACGTTATAAAGCCTTGGATGAAGTAAAAAAAGGTATTATGAGTAATGTTGTTCCTTCCTTTAAGGGCGCAAACGATTGGAGTGACGATTTCCTAAAATTCTATGCAACAACAGTTTATGAAAACCTTAAATATCAATATGCAAGAAGTCTTGTAACAGAACACAATGTAAGAATAGATGGAAGGTCTTTCACACAGGTAAGACCAATAAATTGTGAAGTCGGACTACTTCCAAGGGTTCACGGTTCTGCAGTTTTCACCAGAGGAGAAACACAGGTATTAGCGGCCATAACTCTTGGTTCACCAGACGACGAGCAATACATAGATTCATTGGATGGACTAAGTAAAGATAAGTTCATGCTACATTATAACTTCCCACCATTCAGCGTAGGAGAAGTAAAAGGCCTAAGAGGACCGGGGAGAAGAGAAATTGGACACGGCACTCTTGCAAAAAGAGGTATTAGTGCAGTACTTCCAACATACAGCGACTTTCCATATACATTAAGAATGGTATCTGAAGTTCTTGAATCTAACGGTTCTTCCTCTATGGGTACTGTATGTTCTGGCTGTATGGCTCTATTGAACGCTGGCGTTCCACTAAAAGATAACGTTGCTGGTGTTGCAATGGGTCTTATAGTTGATGAAAAAACTAAAAAACATTTCATACTAACAGATATCTTGGGTGACGAAGATCATCTTGGTGACATGGATTTTAAAGTAGTTGGGACAAAAACAGGCATAACTGCAATCCAAATGGATATAAAAATAGAGGGTGTAACAAAAGAAATACTCTCTAACGCATTGGATCAGGCAAAACAAGGAAGACTACACATACTGGATGAAATGGCAAAAACCATCTCTAAACCATCAGAACCTTCTGAATTCGCACCAAGAGTAGAAATGATGGTGATAGACAAAGATTACATCAAGGACGTAATTGGTAGTGGTGGAAAAACCATAAAGGGCATAGTTGAAAAAACTGGTGCAAAAGTAAATATTAACGATGCTGGAGAGATAAACATAATGTCTGCCAACAAGGACAGTCTTGAACTTGCTAAGAGCATAATAAAAGGCATAGTAGGAGACATAGACGAAGGAACTATCTTTGATGGTACCGTTGTAAAGTTAATGGACTTTGGTGCCTTTGTTGAATATCTACCCGGACAAGAAGCGCTAGTGCACGTAAGTGAAATAGACGACAAACGTGTTGACAAGGTAGCTGATCATCTTAAAGAAGGACAAGCTGTTAGAGTTATGTTCCTTGGAAAAGATAAAATGGGCAGAGTAAAACTGAGCATAAAAGCCGCAAAAGGTAAATAACTAATGCAAAGTTTGGTTGACGTAAGGATAAAAAGGCTGGAGGGTAACACCCTCCCCTTGCCTGAATATAAGACCATAGGTTCTGCAGGTTTTGATCTAATGGCCTGCATAAATAAAGATGAAGTACTAGAGGCTGGACAAATAAAACTAATAGGCACTGGACTTAGTTTTGAAATACCCGTTGGTTACGAGATACAGATACGTCCAAGATCTGGGTTGGCTGCAAAAAATGGAATTAGCATAGTTAACACGCCCGGCACTATAGACAGTGATTACAGGGGAGAAGTAAAGATAATCCTTATAAATCATTCAAAAGAAAAATTTGTAATAAAAAATGGTGACCGCATTGCTCAGGCAGTACTGGTACCAGTAGTACACGCTAACCTAATAGAAGCTGAGGATCTTAACACAACACAGCGTGGTTCTGGAGGTTTTGGTCATACAGGGGTGTAAACATGGTTGATAATACCTTTACTGTTATTAAAACATTTCACAGTCTTGTAGAAGCAAAACTAGCAAAGTCAAAACTAGATTCCTATGGAATAAACTCTTGGTTAGATAACGAAAATGTTTCATCACTAAATTGGTTTTATATAAATGCCACTGGTGGAATTAAACTTCGTGTAGAACAAAAAGACACTAAAAAAGCTAAAGAACTATTATCTGAAAAAGACAACAACACAAAAAACAAAAGTGATACAAATAGTAGAACAAAAACAAAAATAGTCTGGTTAACTATAATTGCTATCATACTTGGAATAATTTTCTTTAGTTCTATATAATACTATCTAAATCTGTGCACTATCGGCCAGCGTCTATCAAGGACAAAGGCCCTGCTTGACACCTTGATAACAGGAGGAAGTTGTTTTCTTTTGAATTCATTCCTGAGCACCATACTTATAACACTATCAACCACATCTTTTTTTGCCTTAACTTTGCTATAGATCTCTCCAGGTGATAACTGTTCTTCTACATACAGTTTTAATATCTCGTCGAGCAATGGATATACAGGAAGAGTATCTGTATCTCTTTGATTTGGTTTTAACTCTGCACTTGGATGTTTTTCTATTATCTCTATAGGTATAAGTTCTTTATCTCTGTTGATGTATTTTGCAAGTTCATAGACTTGGGTCTTGTAAAGATCTCCTATCAAAGCCAAAGCGCCACAGGTATCACCATAAATGGTACAATAACCAACCGCAATTTCTGACTTATTACCCGGAGCTATAACAACGCTCTTAGGTATAGAATTGGCATACGCCATAAGTAAAAGTCCACGTATCCTTGGCTGAATATTCTCTAAAGCATCTGGAGTAAATTCACCCTTAGATGATAGAGATGTAAAGATATCGTCTATACCAAGTTCATCCAATCTTACTCCAATATTAGAGCAAAGTTTTTTACTATCCTTTACACTTCCTTCACTTGAATAACGAGTTGGCATTGTAACACAGATAACATTATCTGACCCTACAGCCTCTTTACTCAATACAGAACAAACAGCACTGTCTATCCCACCACTAAGACCTATTATTATTTTCTCCATTCCGTTCTTTTTCATATAGTCCTTAAGTCCTAACACCAAGGCATTATGTACTGTTTCTACATCGCTAGTGTCTAACACTGTACCCTGTGACAAAGACTCGGTATCAATTATAAGAACGTCTTCTTCAAAAGCATGAGCTTCGTCAATAAGTTTACCTTGTGAATTAAAAACCTTACTTCTTCCATCAAAAACAACAGAATCGTTTGCACCAACTGTGTTCACCATCAAAAATGGGACTTTCCACTTTGATGCATATCTAGACATTATCCTTTGCCTCTTTACATCTTTTGCTCTTGCAAAAGGAGAAGCCGAAAGATTTATGAAAAGGTCCACTCCCTGTTCTCCAAGACTATCTACAGGATCTGTATCGTAAAGTTTTTGCGAATATTGACTTTCATTACGCCACATATCCTCGCAGATGTGTATGCCAAGCCTTAAACCCTTATAATAAACTGGAGAAGACCCTCTACCTTCTTCGTAGTACCTTCTTTCATCAAAAAGGTCATAAGTGGGTAGCAATTGTTTATTTACGACGTAAACTATACGAGCATTATCTATAAAGAACGCAGAATTATAATATTTCTTACCAGAATGAACGTTATGATTTATAGAACCTATAACCAGTCCACAATCTTTTACCTTTGGGACTATTTGCTCGTTAACTACAGCTATTGCATTATCAACAAAATCCTTTCTTTCTATTATGTCCAAAGGTGGATAACCAGTAAGTGCAAGTTCTGGAAATACACAAAGTCCTGCACCGTTGTTCTTTGCTTTTTCATAATATGACATAATAAGATGAGCATTCCCTTCAAGATCACCTACTACAGGATTTATCTGACAAAGTGCTATCTTCATTTGTGATAACTTTCTCCTTTAATTATCGTATAGGCCCTATATAACTGCTCAGCACTCAAAGCCCTCACAGCCTCATGTGGCATAGTAAGTTTACCAAAACTCAACTTCATTAGGGCCAACTCTTCTATATAAGATGGAACACCCCAAGAAGTTCCGACCACAACAGATAATACACCCGTCCCACGATTTATAAAATCAGAAAATTCCTTACTATCAAGTGTTTTGCCTCTCTCTGTAAGCACCATTACAGTACTATCTTTTAGGGTATCAAGCACCTTTGCTTTTATCTTCTCAAAAAAAGAAGGTTCATCTTTTTCTACTTTTAGTTCTTTAAGTTCCACCTTGGTGTAATGAGAAAGCCTTTTAAAATATTCTTCAAAAATATCCTTATATTCTTTTGATTTGAACTTACCAAAATGTACAAAAACTACCTTGCTGTACATGAGTAAAGCCCCTTAGCACTTATATAATCATTAATTTTCTCATCAAGGTACTCACTACTATAACCCGAACAAATAGACTGACGTATCTGTGTTGCAGAGGCTGGATGCTTAAAATCTTCTACAAAGTAAACCCCTTTAGCATCTACAAAATGGTTAATAAGCTCTTTGCCTTCTCTGCTTACTACAATGACCTTGTTCTCTTTTAAAAGTTTCTCATAATCTTTCCATTTATCTATTTCTACAAAAGAATCCTCTCCCATTAATATATAAAGTTCAGATTCAGGATATTTTTGTTTTAAATATTCTACAGTGTCTATTGTATAGCTAAGTCCTTCTCTTTTTACCTCATGATCAGACACTTCAAATATCTTTTCATTAAAAAAGAGCCTACACATTTCCAGTCTATCAATGACTGAAGTTCCAGAATCTTTATCTTTCTTTAGAGGCTGGATATTACAAGGCATTATTATTATCTTTGAAGGATCAAATCTTTCTACTACATGTAGGGCTAGTTCTTTATGTCCTTTGTGTGGAGGATCAAAACTACCTCCAAAAAGAACTATCCTTTCTTTTTTGTTCTTTTCAAGCACAGACCATATTTTTTGCAATAGTTCTGGTATTCCAGAACCTGTAACAGCAGATATCAAAAAGCTTTGTGCACCAAGTTTTCTTATGTGTTCTTGTGCTTTCTGTAAAAATTCTTCAGAAGCTGAATCTGTTTTGTTCAGAACATATATCATGGGCTTTTCACCAAGCTCGTCAGAAAAAGCCTTCAGTTCGTTATTTATTATACCAATGCTCTTAACCGGATCTTCTGCCATTTGTGACACGTCCACCAAGTGTACTAGAACTCTTGTTCTTTCTATGTGTTTTAGGAATTTTATTCCCAAACCACTACCCTCGTGAGCACCCTCTATAAGACCGGGAACATCTGCCACAACAAAGTCACTATCATTGTATTTTACAACTCCAAGATTTGGCACCAGCGTTGTAAATGGATAATTGGCTATTTTTGGTCTTGCAGAACTTATCCTTGATATAAGAGTTGATTTTCCAGCATTAGGAAGCCCCACCAAACCAACATCGGCTAAAAGTTTTAATTCTATGCTAACCCAAAGCTCCATCCCCTTAACACCCGGTTGTGAATAGTCTGGTGATTGTCGTGATGAGTTAGCAAAAAAAGTATTCCCTTTGCCGCCCATGCCACCTTCAAGAAGCACAACTTCTTTACCGACTACGTCAAGGTCAGCCAATAAAGTTCTTTTATTTTTGTCTTTGATAATAGTTCCAGCCGGCACTGTTATAACAAGATCCTCTGCATCCTTGCCTGTACAATTATTTCTACTTCCAGATACACCATTTTTTGCGATGTACTTTGTTTGGAACTTAAAATCTATTAAAGTATTCTTAGAACTTGTTGCCTTAAAAACTATACTTCCGCCCTTACCACCGTCGCCACCATCTGGACCACCCCTATTAGGAAAAAAACTCACACAACCCTTGCCACCGTCGCCAGCCTTAACGTATATTACTGCTTCATCTATGAACTTCATTCCATTAAAACCCCAAGCCAACAGTTATTGCCTAACAGATACTAAAAGAGGGATGAACCTAATGGATCATCCCTCTTTGAATATAAAAACTCAATTGTTTTTACTTTGCTGTATTCTCTTGTGGAACTACAGAAACCCTTGGGGTCCTTGTTTTTCCAACTATATCATAAGAAACAACACCGTCTATAAGAGCAAACAAAGTATGATCTTTTCCCATACCAACGTTCTTGCCAACATGTACCTTAGTACCACGCTGACGAACTATTATATTGCCTGCTTTAACAGACTCACCACCAAAGATCTTTACACCAAGTCTTTGACCTGCTGAATCTCTTCCGTTCCTTGAACTACCACCTGCTTTTTTATGAGCCATTACTTGCTAGCCTCCTCTTCTTTCCAAACTTGGCCATTATAAGAAACGTCCTTAACCTTTAACATGGTCAATTGTTGCCTGTGGCCTTTTTTCCTCATATATCTTTTTCTTCTTCTGAACTTAAAAACTATGGTCTTTTTACTTCTTGCCTGTGAAAGCACTTCACATTCAATTTTTGCACCATCTACTACTGGTCTTCCAACTATTGGGTCCTTCTCAGCATCTGGAGCTATAAGGAGTATGTCCTCTAAGCTAAGCACACTGCCTTTTTCACCCTTAAGCTTTTCTACTGTAAATTTTTGCCCCGGACTAACTTTGTATTGTTTTCCACCTGTTCTTACTACTGCGTACATAATTTCACCCTCTATAAGTATTGCTTGTTCGTATGGTGGAGCATAACGGACTTGAACCGTTG
>CAYPMK010000049.1:0-8479 GCA_964411885.1 uncultured Bdellovibrionales bacterium | reverse complement strand
GTTGTATTCAAGTTGCTAAGGTCATCGTTGGTTAGTATTCTTAGGACTATCTCGGAGTTTTCGGGAAACCATTCTTGTCAGATTTTGCGTAAAAATTGCGTACGAGACCGATGCGAGCTACTGAGAGACAGCGGCGAGCTAGCAATTTTAGCAAAATGGGACTTAGAATGGTCGAAAACGTAGACCTAGCCCTAAGAATACTAACCAACGATGATCAGAACGAGCTTTTTTGTACCAGTCTCAAGAATTCTTCTCTCGTAGAAAGACTTTTCCTGAACACACCTAACATAGACGAAGTTGTTGCATATGAATTCTGTTTTTCTACTCCACGCATTACCATGCACATGTGTTTAGCCTCTATTACAACACCAACTCCACGTGGTTTTATTGTATCATAAAGAGTGTGTGCTATTTGATGCGTAAGACGTTCTTGTACCTGTAATCTTTTTGCAAAGATATCAACCATCCTTGGTATTTTACTTAGACCAACTATTTTTTCGTTGGGTATGTATGCAACATGACAGCGACCAAAGAATGGCAACATATGATGTTCACACATGCTGAATATCTCTATGTCCCTTACTATGATCATATCGTCGTATTTTTCTTCAAATATAGCGCTTGATATAGTTTTTACTGGATCTTGCTCGTATCCTTGAGTTAGGAATTTTAAACTTTTTTCTACTCGTTCAGGTGTTCTTGCTAGTCCTTCTCTTTTTGGGTCTTCTCCCAGCTTTACTAATAATTTTTCTATTATGTCTTTCATATTAAATGTTTATCCTCCCTGTGTGAATATCTTGCCACCACAACTATTTTCTAACTCTGTTTCTAATTTTTTGAATTTTTTCTTAAAATCAGCTTGAGATACAAAACCAGTATATCCTGCATACGTTACAGTTATGGCTTTATTCATTAACCTTACAGCTTCGTTGGTTTTGCTCATCTTTATTGAAAAACAAGCTGCATTTTTGTAGGCCCTAAAGGCATTAGAGAACATCTTGGCCTTTTCATAACTTAACGCTAAATTAGTATAAGCTGCCTCAAGAATCTCTGTATCTACTTCTTTCTTATATACGCTGTCAGTGAATTCTTCAAGATATCCTGCAGCTTTTATATAATCACCCATCATGAAATAATTCTCACCTAGGTAATAGTAAAGGATTGGTACTTCTGGATAAAGCTGTCTTGCTTGTTCTAGTATGCTTACACTGTTAGGGAATTTGCCTTTAAGTGCTTCTATATTGGCCTTTAACAGCATTTTCTTAAGATCATTGGTCTGTGTGTCTGATATCCTGTTTATGTATTCAGCCGCCTCATTGTATTTTTTCCTATCTATAAGAGACTGTATTATTTGTTCGTTTGCTATTTCATTGTTTGGCTTTATCTCTAAAGCCTTTGAACAATAGTAGTCCATTTTTTCATACTGACCGATAACTCTAAAAGTAGTGCAGTAAGCAAGGTATATCTCTATGTTATTAAGTACACTTCCTTCCATTTCCTTTATTGTCTTTAAAGCATCACCGAACTGTTTGGTATAAAGATAACTTTTCCAAAGATAACGTCTAACGATTACGGATCTTGGATGTTTTTTTAATATTTCGTTTCCTGTTTCTATAACGCTAATATATTTTTTTTCTTTATATTGTTCTTGCATTTTTGTTACTGGATTAACATTCTTTAATATGTTCTTCCTTATAAAGAGATATTCAGTTGATAGAAGCAAGAATAGGAATAAAGAGATGTAGATCATTATCGCTACAATAGGGTGCCTAGGTTTATAGCTTTTTTTTGTGTCTGTTAGCTTTATTCTTTCCATGCTGTATAAGATTTTGCCATGAAATACTTCTTTTTACTATGCCATAAGAGCTTAATGATTTTATGACTTTAACTATAGAGTGAATTAACTATATAAAATCAAAGACTTTTAATCAAACAACTTTTATATATGACAGTATGCCAAAAATGTGGCATTATCCAATAGATCAACAGGGGGCTGTATGACGCGTTCCTTACTGTTCTTGTTGTTCTTCATAAACTCTACTTTCTTGTTCTCTTACTCGTCCGACTTGTCTGTGCCTGATATTAAAGATTATTACTCAGGAGTTATATCTGGTTTAAAACTTGGTAATGAAGATTTTAGTTTCGAAATCATATTGAACATAAAAGAAATAAAAGAGCAGATAAATGATTTTGATAGTCCATATAAAGATAAGTTTATTCGTTTAGCAAAATACGTTAAAGCCGTTTATGAAGAGCTTGATACTATGGTGTATCTTTTTAGTGTTGAGCCACACAACATTAGATTAGAGAAAGCCTCTGACCAATATTACAAAGTGATATATAAGAATAATGGTTATGAGCACTCTTATTATATTGATAGATATCCCATGAACAAGAACGGCGGTGTTAGTAAGTCTTTCATACACGAACAATTAAATTTTTTTAAGGAACTATACGGTGTTCTTAACAGCATATATCCAATAGATAGCAAATCTCTTCTTAAGATTATTTCATCTTCCTCGTTTTTGTTTAATGAAAATTTAGATCCTAGTAAGATAGTAGAAATAAGGAGATTTTCCCCTGATTATACGCCTAAACCAAAGTCTGTTAGTATAGATAGCTTTAGAACACTAGATAAAGAATGTAGCGAAGCTGAGGCCGTTGATCTTTTAAATGGATATCTACCTGAATCAAGAAGAAGTAATAATATAGATGTTTGTTTACATAATTTTATTGAATACATAGGCGAAGAAAAAGATGGCGTTCTCGGAAAAGAGGAATCAGTCCTTTTATATGGCAGACAAGATAATCTAACTAGGACTTTTGGTTTATTTGATTATCTGGTGATGGATGGTTCTAGCGAGGATTATAAGACGCTGGCCGAACTATTTGCATGGATCAGTTACCATAATTCCTTATGTAACGACAGAGATGTAAGCAATATCGTTATTGGATATTTAAAAGCTAGAGGCTACCTTACTTTTGCTCCACGCAGCGGTGTTTCTAGTTTCTTCTCTATAGATTATAAAATGAGCCATTTCGAGTCTAGTTATGGGATCAGGCTTCCTTCTTCCATGAGGAATCAAATCTTAAATGGCGTCTATAAATATTCCGCCTTCGTAAAATGAAGCGTGCAAGGCGAGGCGACTAAGGTGTATTCAAAACAAGCGATTGAAGTTTTTACGAGTATTTTGTTTTTAGACAAGGAAGGTGAAGTGAGGCGCAGGATAGCGTATCTAGGCAGATTGCGATAGATTTTTTTCAAAGACGAGGCACACAAAGCGAAGTGACTAAGCTGTATTCGTATATACAGCGCAGGAGCTGAGTCTGAAGTGTAACGAAGTATTTGAAAAAAAGATGTGGCAAGATGTGGTGCCCGGGAAGAGACTCGAACTCCCACCCTTACGGACCAGATCCTAAGTCTGGCGTGTCTGCCAATTCCACCACCCGGGCTTATTGGGTATAGAACTGCCAGAAGATACTCTTTACAGAGCCAAAAGTAAATAAATTTTTATCTTTTACCTTTTGTGCGGATGTGCTAAAACACTGGCTAAACTGGAGGTTTAAAGTTTTGGCTTCAAAAAAGAAAAAAACAAAAGCTAAGGTGTCCTCTAAGACCAAAAAACCAGTTAAAAAAATGGTTAAAAAGGTAGTAAAAAAGAGTACAGCCTCTAAAAAGAAGTCAAAAGCGCCAGTCAAAAAAAGTGTGCAAAAAAAACCTGCAGCTAAGAAAAACATAAAAAAAGCCGTAAAGAAACCTATAAAAAAGGCTTTGAAAAAGTCTATAAAAGTCCTTTCTAAGCCAATTAAACAAACAAAAGTAAACGCAAAGCCTTTAAAACCCTTAAAGAAAGTGGATGTTCCGGTAGTACAAAAGGTAAAGAAGTGTAAAAAATCACTTTGTAAAGAGCAGGCAGTTATAAATGGTTATTGCAGATATCATTATATAGCAGGTTGGAAAGTAGAGAACATAGATAAAAAAGTTAAAAAAATAAAACATCTTGAAAAAATGGTCAATGAGATAAGAAAAAGATTCCCTCACGAGTACATGGAGTTAATAAAAGCTGATCTAGTTTCAGATAAAGTTTTTAGACAAGTGTTAAAGGATATGGACCTTGAGGAAGATATCAATAATTTTGAAATCAGTGACGACACACAGAAAATAATAGAATCATATAGTAGTTTGGTGGATCTAGAGCGAGAAGAATGATGAAAAAAGCAGTTGTGCTAACCTTCGGCTGTCAGATGAATGAACATGACAGTCAGAGGATGGGTTCATTATTAGAGTCTGCAGGATATAAGGTCGTACCTTGTTCAACAACTCCAGATATGGTGTTAATAAACACTTGTTCAGTAAGAGGCAAGCCAGAACAAAAACTATCACAACTCCTTTCTAATCTAAAGAAAGACAAGAATCAAAATCCTAATATGAAAATTATTGTTGCAGGATGTGTTGCACAGCAAAAAGGGGAAGACTTGATAAACAAATTCCCTTTTGTTGACGTTGTAATAGGTCCAGATGGAGAAGAAAAACTTTTAGAATATTTAAATCAAATAAATAAAGGTGTTTCTGTTATAGATATAAATTTTAATAATGAGTTTTCGTATGCAGAGACCTTAGTGATGGGTCCTTCTCATAATTCACATGCTTACGTGACGGTAGTAAAAGGTTGTGATAGTTTTTGTTCATACTGTATTGTTCCCTATGTAAGAGGTAGAGAACGCTCAAGAATCATAAAAGAAATAAAGGAAGATGTTAAAGGCTTAGTAAAAAAAGGATTTAGTTCTGTTACTTTACTTGGGCAAAATATAGCAAGATTTGGTAGAGACAACAACGAGGATTTCCAATCTTTGTTAAATGAAATATCACAGGTCGATGGACTAAAAAGGCTTTCATTTCTTACTTCACATCCTAAGGATTTCTCTAAAAAAATAATAAAATGTTTTGAGGAGCTTCCTAATCTTTGTCCAATGTTACATCTTCCTGCACAACATGGGAGCAACAAGATATTAAAGGCAATGAATAGAGGCTATACTAGAGAACAATATCTAGACATAATTGCTGAATTAAGATCATCAAAGGTTTGGGATAAGTTAAGTCTTACTACGGATATAATAATCGGTTTTCCAACAGAAGATGAAAATGACTTTAAAGACCTTATGGACCTTTTGGAAAGAGCTGATTTTGATAACTCCTATTCTTTTATATATTCTCCAAGACCCAAAACAAAGGCAGTAGAATTATTCGGTGACAAAGAAGATAAAATAAACAGGTCACTGTTTACAAAAAGATTGTTAACATATCAAGAAAGACAAAAACAGATAGCTCTAAAAAAGAATAAAAAATTAGAGGGTGTAACACTTGAGGTTCTAGTAGAAGGTCCTAGCCAGAAAGATCCTAGCAAACTTACGGGAAGAATAAGCTCTGGCAAGGTCGTTAACTTTATTGGTGATAAAAATATTTTTCCGGGTTCATATGTTATGATAAAGATAATCAAAGCACATCCAACACATTTAAGTGGGGAGGTTCTTTAATGTTAAAGGTTAACACACAAAAAGCATCTAAAGGCCAAGCTCTTTTTGTTTCAGATAGTGCAGACCTTATTGGCGATGTTGTTTTGCATAAGGACTCTAATGTTTGGTTTGGTGCAGTGCTTAGGGCTGACATAGCCAAGATAGAACTTGGAGAAGGCAGCAACATACAGGATGGCTGTGTGTGTCATGTGGATTTAGATAAACCAGTTATAATTGGTAAGAATGTTACTATAGGTCACAACGTTACTCTACATGGATGTAAAATAGGTGATAATTCACTTGTAGGTATGGGTGCTGTAGTTTTAGATGGAGCAGAGATAGGAGAGAATTGTCTTATTGGAGCTGGTGCTGTTGTTACTCCGGGGGCAAAAATCCCCTCAAACAGCATGGTGCTAGGAGCTCCAGCCTCTATAAAAAGAGAATTAAAACCACAAGAGATAGAAGCTATAGTGAATAATGCTAGAATATATGTTGAACTTGCCAAAGAATATGGAAGTTCAAAAGGAAGGTGAGTTTATGGATAATATACGTGAAGCTTTAACATTTGATGATGTGTTACTTAGCCCTGGACATTCTAAAGTGTTGCCGTCTGATGTAGACGTAAAAAGCAGTATAACAGAAAATATACTTTTGAATGTTCCTCTTGTAAGTGCTGCTATGGATACAGTTACTGAATCAAGGACCGCAAGAGCAATGGCTCAGGTGGGAGGCATGGGTATAATCCATAAGAACATGGATATAGAAAGACAATCTTACGAGGTTAGTAAAGTAAAAAAATATGAAGCAGGAATGATAACAGAGCCAGTAACGGTTAAACCAGAAGATACCGTGGGTGAAGCAAAAAAACTTATGGCAGAATATAAGATCGGCGGTTTCCCCGTAACAGATCCAAGTGGTAAATTATTAGGTATAGTTACTAACAGGGATATAAGGTTCGAAGAGAATATGAGTCTTAAAATAAAAGATGTCATGACTAAAGACAATCTTGTGACTGTACCAGTGCATACAAGTTTAGATGATGCAAAAAAGATATTACAAAAACACAGGATAGAAAAACTACTTGTTGTAGACGAGGCTTTTCATCTTAAAGGTCTTATAACTGTAAAAGACATAGAAAAGAGCAGACAATATCCAAATTCATGCAAAGATTCTAAAGGAAGGTTAAGGGTTGGTGCCGCAGTTGGTACTGCTCCAGATACAATAGAAAGAGTAGAAGAACTTTATAAGGTCGGTGTAGATCTTGTAGTTGTAGATACTGCTCATGGTCATTCAGAAAGAGTTATAGAAACAGTTAAAAAGATCAAATCAAAATATCCAGACCTCGATGTAGTAGGTGGCAACATTGCAACAGAAGCTGCTGCAAAAGCATTAATGAAAGCAGGAGTGAACGCTGTAAAAGTTGGTATAGGCCCCGGCTCCATATGCACAACAAGAGTCGTTGCAGGTATAGGAGTACCACAGCTTACGGCTATTATGGATTGTGCTAAAGGTTTAAAAGGTTCTAAGGTAAGACTAATAGCAGACGGTGGTATAAAATTCAGCGGAGATATAGTGAAAGCCCTCGCCGCTGGAGCAGATCTTGTAATGATAGGCGGACTACTTGCAGGTACAGATGAAAGCCCTGGAGAAATGGTGCATTATCAGGGTCGATCATATAAGGTGTATAGAGGTATGGGTTCAATAAGTGCAATGAAACTTGGCAGTAAAGATAGGTATTTCCAAGACGATGTAGATGAGCCACTAAAACTTGTTCCAGAGGGTGTAGAAGGTCAAGTCCCTTACAGAGGTTCTTTAAGTCTTGTTATACATCAACTTGTTGGTGGACTAAGGTCAGGGATGGGATATGTTGGTGCAGCCGACCTAGAACAACTTAGGAACAACGCTCAATTTGTTAAAATAACAGCACAGGGACTTAAAGAAAGTCATGCACATGATGTAATGATAACTAAAGAAGCACCAAACTATAGATTAGGAGAATAATACCTTGCAGAAAGTATTAATACTTGATTTTGGATCACAATATACTCAGCTTATAGCAAGAAGGGTTAGAGAACTTGGTGTTTATTCAGAGATCTTACCTTGTAACGTCGATATTAAAAAGATACAGGATTATTCAGCTTCAGCTATAATACTTAGCGGTGGGCCATCAAGTGTTTTTGAAGAAGGTGCTCCAACACTAGACAAAAAAATATTTGAACTAGGCGTTCCGATACTTGGTATATGTTACGGGCTACAACTTACCTCTCATCTTTTAGGTGGAAAGGTTGTGTCTTCACAACACAGAGAATATGGGAGAGCTGTATTAAAGGTTTTAGTAAACGATACTCTTTTTGATGGTGTTCCAAAACAAACGAATGTATGGATGAGCCATGGTGATAGAGTAGAAAAGATACCAGAAGGATTTATTAAACTCGCAGAAACTTCTTCTATTCCATTCGGTGCTATAAAACACACTAATTCTAATATATATGGTGTTCAGTTCCATCCAGAAGTACATCATTCCGATTTTGGAAAAAAGATACTTGGGAATTTTATTTTTAATGTGTCTGGTATAAAAGCAGATTGGGATATGGCCAACTTCATAAAAATGGAGACTCAAAGACTTAAAGATACTGTAAAGGGTGGAGTTATTTGTGGGGTTAGCGGCGGAGTAGATTCTACTGTGTGTGCAGTGCTGCTAAAGAACGCATTGGGTGATGATAAAGTATTCCCTGTTTTTGTTAATAATGGTTTATTAAGAAAGAACGAGGCTGAATATGTAAAAGCTCTTTTTGATTCTATGGGGTATAAACTTTATTATTACGATGAAAGCGAACTGTTTCTAAAGAATTTAAAAGGTGTTGATGATCCAGAAAAAAAGAGAAAAATAATAGGCCACACTTTTATAGACGTGTTCTATAAGGCATCAAAAAGTTTTTCTGCAGAATATCTTGCACAAGGTACT
>CAYPMK010000048.1:0-8650 GCA_964411885.1 uncultured Bdellovibrionales bacterium | reverse complement strand
TAAATTTTTTGTATATCTTTTCTTACTTTTAAGAGGATAGTGCTTAGCGCGAAAAGCGTAAATCCACAACAAACAGCAAGTATAAGGTATATAGCATCCATAAAGAATTCTCCCTTTAGGCTCCAATCCCTTAAAGACACTATTGAGTATGCTCCAACGAACGTTAATATTGATACCAATATCATTTTTAATGTGAACTTTAATTCTACTGGTCTTAATCTTGAATGTTTTTTAGAGAAATATGTAAGCAGTAACGTTGCGTTCACCATACTTGCGGCAGATACTGCAAAAGAAATACCTATTATTCCTATTTTATGTACGGTTAGCAAACATATAGCTATGTTCACGACCAGTCCAATTAAAGAGAATATTGCAGGACGTAAAGAATCTTTTACTGAATAGTATAAGGGTACTGTTATCCTTATTATCCCAGAAGGTAAAAGTGTTAACATTAAGAAGAATAAAGAAGAGGCTGTGCTTATTGTGTCTAACCACTCAAAATTACCTCTTTGGAACCCAACCTTTACTAAAGGTAAAGATATAGCCATTAAACCAGCTGTCGCTGGTAGTAGGAACAGTATACATATCTTGAATGCATATGAATAATTACTTTTTAATTTCTCTGGTTCATTAGAACATCTTGAAAGTACGGGTAGTATCGCTGTTCCTAGTGCAACAGCGAATATGCCAATAGGGAATTGGACTAATCTGTCTGACCAAAAAAAGTGGCTTATTGCTCCAGCACCCACGATGGATGCAAAGTAAGTATTCATCATAACAGTTATTGGAACTACAGATATACTAAGCAATGATGGTGCAAAAAGTTTCCACGTCTTAAATAATTCCTTTTTTTCAAAGTTGGTAGTTAGTTTTGGCATGAACTGATATTTTTTAAGATATGGGATATGTATTGATAGTTGAAGTACACCACCTATAAGAACTCCCCATGCAATAGATTCTACTCTTGGGTAGAACATATAGCTTATTGATGCGAACAATATCAAAGAAAGATTAAGGAATACTGGATGTATAGACGATGCAAAGAAATGCCCGATGCTGTTCAAAGATCCCATACAAAATGCGGTAAGACCTATTAGCAGTATGTAGGGGAACATGATTCTTGTTAGTTCTATAGTGGTAGAAAGTTTTCCCGGGACTTTGTCAAAGTCAGAAACTATTAATTTAACTATTTGTGGAGCGAATATAACTCCTAAGATAGTTACTATAGAAAGTATTATAAAGAAAGCCGTGAATATTGAATTTGATACTCGCTGTGCTTTTTCTTTACTCTCTTTTAAGGAGTCTGTTAACACTGGCACTACGGCCATGTTAGTAGTTCCTTCTGCCAGTATTCCTCTTAGAAGATTTGGTATCCTAAAGGCGACAACCCAAATATCATTTTCGCTACTTGTAAAAAATGCTGCAGCAGAGATATCCCTAAAAAGGCCAGTGATCCTGCTTAGAAAAGTTCCACCACTGAATATAAAGAGCGCTCTTTTTATTGAACTTCTGTCTGACATAGACAATAGGATAGTCATTAATTATTATCTTAGGCAAGAGCTGTTTTAATAGTATTATGTGTACATTTATGTGCATCGGCTTTTTAGGCTTGTGAATAAAGGGTCTTGGCAGGGTTACTTATATTAACAACATGTACTTTTGCGTGCATGATTGAAGAAAAAGCATTTAATATTTCTTTACAAGTATTTAATATTATTGATTTTTATTTTGGCATATAACTTGCTTAATATAGAGTAATAGATTTGTGTATCAATATCACGGAGGATATTTGAAAATGGGTTTAAAGAGTGCATTTATTAACAAAACAGTACTTACAGCAGCCAACTTAATTAGTTATTTACCAGATGAAGTTTTAACTAGCATTAGTAAGAAACAGTTACAGATAGTTAAATTTCCAGAAGGCAGGGAATTTATACTTGGTGTTATGAGGATGCTAAAACATAGATGGAGAAAATTACATCCAAACGTAAGAAAGAAAATGGTAGAAAATATGGTAGGCAACTACTTTATCAACGCAAGAAAGAAAAGATATAAAATGGAAGCAGAGAACGGTTGTTCACCACTTCTTTTTGTCATATCACCGACTATGAGATGTAATCTTAAGTGTACTGGTTGTTATAGTGCTAACTATGATAGAGCCGATGCAATGGATTTTGCTACACTAGATAGAATAATGACTGAAGCAAAAGAGATGGGAATATATTACGTCGTAGTTTCTGGTGGAGAACCATATGCAAGAGAAGATCTGCTTACTCTCTTTGAAAAACATAACGACATGATCTTTATGACATATACAAATGGAACTCTTATACACACAAAGAACTTGGCTCCACGTCTTGCAAAACTTGGTAACGTCGTACCATGTATCTCTGTTGAAGGATATGAGAACGAAACAGATGAAAGAAGAGGTAATGGCGTTTATGCAAAGGTAATGGGTGCCATGGATGACCTTAGAGAAAACGGTGTTTTCTTTGGCTATTCTGTTACACCAACAAAATTTAATAACGAACTTCTTGTTTCTGATGAGTTCGTCGATAAAATGATAAATAAAGGTGCAAGCATAGGCTGGTATTTTAACTATATGCCAGTTGGTAGAGAACCAGATACCTCTTTAATGACGAGTCCAGAGCAAAGGGCTTATAGATGGAAAAAGATAGTTGAACTTAGAAAGACAAAAGACATAGTAGTAGCTGATTTTTGGAATGATGGAGTGTTAACTGGTGGTTGTATCGCTGGTGGTCGTTCATATTTTCATATTAACGCCGCTGGTAATGTAGAACCTTGTGTTTTCTCTCAATTCTACGTTGATAATATATTTGAAAAGCCATTGAAAGAGATAATGATGTCTGATTACTTTAGAGCTATTAGGAGCCGTCATGGTGAAATGACAAATCCATTAAGACCATGCATGGTAATAGATAGACCACAAGTTTTTAGGGATCATATAACAAGATTTGGTGCAAAACCTTCTCAACCCGGCGGAGAGACACTTTTGGCTGGCAAACTAGCAGAGGAGATTGATTCAATAGCTGCTGAGTGGAAAGAACATGCAGACAAAATATGGTCTGAAAATTACGGTGGTCTTCCAGAAGTTGATACAGACCATCATATAGGTAGATCACATCTTGCTTATAAAACAGAAACACCAAAAGCAGCAAAGAAGATAACAACAAGCACTACTGATACTATCAGTATGCAATAATAAACAGGGGCCTAAGAACCCCTTGTTGACCAGAACTATAATACTTTGTATCATTGCTACATGATTTTGATACGTTTTCTAATGATGGCCCTTTTTTGCCACGCTTTACATGCTGGTATAAAGATGAATGCAGATTACAATGTTCAGGGTACAGTCTTGTCAAAAGACGCTGATGTTATCCTTATGGGTACAGATAATGCTATTTGGTATGAATTGTTTGAATCAAAAAAAAGTATTGGTTTTGTAAAACAGGATTGTGTAGGCATACAAGGAGAATCTCTTTTTCTAGAAAAGGAATGTGATCTTTATAATAATATTTTTCAAGAGCTTGCACCAAAGAACAAGATCAGCGCAGGAAGAAAATTTAAGGATTTCAGGCTTACTAATAGTTCTGTGAGTACGATAATGTATTCAGGTAAGACCTATCAAGTGCCTTCTGAGATATTAAAGTTCGTTCGTCCAAACAAAGTAGAAACATCAATATATGATCCAGTTCCTATAGAGGCTGTTATAAAATTAAGAAAAGAGAATATTTTGGTGAGTCCATATATAGACAAGACTATGTATGTTTCTACCGTACTTGGAGTTTTCACTTCTTTTGATGCTAAAAAGTGGTACAGGCTTAAAAAACTTGAAGCAAAAAAATATGAGATAGCTGTAACACAAGACGGCTGGTTATTAGCTGATAACCTTGTTTCTCGTGATTTTGGAAGGAATTTTGAAGAACTCTTTCCGTCTTTTGCTTTTCCATACAAGGATGCATATATTAAAGGGATACTCATATCTCCTCAGGGAGTTAACGCTGTATATCTTACTTTTTCATCACGAAGCAATGCAGGAAATATGACCTTGTACATGCTCTTATCCAGTGAGCGTGGTTGGAGGAAGATATATCCAGCGTCAGAAGGTAGTGTTGTTATCGTGCCTGCAGAAGATGCTATGACCTCTATACTTAAGTTCCTTAATAATAAATGGTTAAAGAACAATAAATATTCCAAGAAAGGTTTTATAGATATAGAGGATATAGATGTTAATGGTGAAGGAATTTCAAGAAATGTGAGTATGATGGTTACAAGAAAATTTGGTGGTAATAAAAAAAATTATAGGGTTTCTTTGTTGTTGGACTACGACGCATTAAAAGGCTGGATCGTGAACAACGAAAAATGGAGCCTCATATGAGCTCATTACCCCAGATAATAAATTATAAGATAAATGCTACTGCCTTTCATCCAAGAGTTTATGACGGTGCAGTAAAAATAATCCATGTACTAAAACAGCATAACCATCAGGCTTTTTTTGTTGGTGGTTGTGTTAGGGATGTTCTTATTGGATTAAGACCAAAAGAAATAGATATAGCTACGAGCGCAACTCCAGACGATATAAAGAATCTGTTCAAAAAGGTAATAATGGTAGGAGAAAGGTTTGGTGTTTGTATCATACACATAGAGGGAAATGATTATCATGTCTCTACTTTTAGGGAAGATATAGACTATAAGGATGGTCGTCATCCAAGCAAGGTGGCTTTTTCTACACCGCAACAAGATGCAGACAGAAGGGATTTCACTATAAATGCTCTTTTTTGGGAACCGGTAGATAGCAATCTGTATGATTACGTTGGTGGTTTAGATGATCTTCATTCTGGTATAATACGAGCTGTTGGAGATCCACTCAAAAGATTTAAAGAGGATAGACTTAGAATATTAAGATGTGCAAGATTTGCCGCTCATCTTAATTATGCAATAGACAACGACACTTATGATTCAATACTAAAAATAGAAGACCCTGTTAAGGGTGTTAGTAAAGAAAGGATACGGGATGAACTTACCAAAAGTCTTGCAACAAAAACACCATCAATAGCATTTCAGTTCTTGTATCAAGTGAACGTGCTTCAGAAAATAATCCCAGAATTGTGTGCGTTAAAGGGCGTTGAACAGCCAGAAAAATATCATCCAGAGGGTGATGTATGGATACATACGATGATAGCGTTAGATATTGCCGCAAAAGAATTAAAAGATCTAGAATCAAGAGGGGTTCTTATGTGGGCCATACTATTGCATGATGTTGGCAAGCCAACGACCATGACCTTGCCTAAAGACGAAGAGGATAGGATACGTTTTAATGGACATAATGTAGAAGGAGAAAAACTTGCAAGACGCATACTCGAAGAATTAAAATTTCCCAAAAAAGAGACAGATGATATTTGTTCGTTGATACGAGAGCATATGAGATATGGAAGATCTCAAGAAATGCGTAAAGGTCGCCTGAAAGTTTTAATGGAAAAAGAAGGGCCTCTTTTTCAGGATCACATAGACCTTAATTACTTTGATATCAAAGCGTCACACGGGGACCTTTCTAATTGGGAATATTTAAGTAAAGAATATACAGAACTTAAAGAGAAAGCTTCTTTGCCAAAAGCATTAGTGGATGGTCAACTTTTGATAGAGCTTGGATTTAAACCTTCTCCAAAGTTCTCAGTTATAATAGATGCTGCAAGAGAAGCTCAATTCGAAGGTGTCTTTAACAATAAAGATGGAGCGATTAAATTTATTAAGGAGTTTGTCTCTTCTTTGAAAGAATGAATTTAACGTCCTTTATTGATGCACAGTAAGGTTTTATTTTTTCTAACATAGTTTCTTTTGTTAGGTTTAGTTCTTGGATCCAAGAGTGTGTACTAACTCCAACAATAAGTGTTTGGTCTTTTATTTTTAGGGGTGTAGTTGATTTGAACAGTATGTTTCCTACTATGTTCTTCCAGTTCTTGTTTATTGAGTATAGTGGTAGCTTAGAAAGGTTCTGGTTTATTAGAACTGATAAGCGAGTTGGGTTTGAACGTCTATATCTTGACATAGTATTCATGGATTATTCACACATTTAAGAAGCTAAATCAACAGTATTTATCTTGCAAAATAAAGCAATGTAAATATACTCAGTTTGTCTTAGAGGGGATGATAGTCATGGCTGTTAAAAAAACTACTAAAAAAACCACTAAAAAGGTTACGGCTACTAAGTCTGTTAAACCTAGTGTAAAGAAAGCAGCAAAAAAAGTAGTAAAAAAAGCTTCAAAGAGTGAGCCAAAAAAAGAAACCAAGAAAGTAACAAAAAAGATTACCAAAAAAACCACCACCAAAACTACTAAAAAAACGATAACCAAAAAACCAACTACAAAAAAAGTAATAAAAAAGGTAGCAATAAAGAAAACAGCAACCAAAAAAATAACAAAAAAGGCTGTTAGAGTTCTTGTGGCAGAGCCTGATTATCGTATCAATGAAGAACTTACTTTAACAAAATATGACATAGGTGCACATACAGCTCCTAATGTTTACAACAAAGACCCTATGCAAACAGAAGAACCGCCACACACTTATGATATAAACAGGGTCGTTATACTTCCTATAGATCCAAAATTCGCTTTCATATATTGGGAGGTAAGACAAGATACTATAGATAGTGTCGTGTCTGCTTTTGGGCCAGGAAAACTTACTCTCAGGGTGTACGATGTAACCAATATTGAATTTAACGGTTACAATGCTCACGAGTGGTGGGACATGGATGTTCATCACCGTTTTGGCACTTGGTATTTAAGGCACAACAAGAGTGATAGGAACCTTATGGTAGATATAGGGATACGTGGTAACGACGGTAATTTTCATGCAATATATCGTTCCAAGGCTATATATTTTCCAAGGGATTTTATGGTGGGTCCGGGAAAAATACTTTGGATGTTAGTGGACGAATTCGGTAATAAGTTGATATCAGACATAGAGGATTATACGGATGCAGATCTTGAACTCCTAAAGAAGATCATGGGAGCAGACAGGTTTAAAAGATTCATGAAGGGTGGTCTTGATATATTTTTGGGTGCTTCAGCGTGGGGCAGGATACCAATAATAGATACGTACATAGACCTTGAGTCTATGCCTTCAAGCAGAAGCGGTAGCTCTGCAATGCCAACATCACAAGGGGGTAACAAAAAGTGAGCAAAGGATATCTCTCTTTAGTACTTCATGCTCACCTTCCTTATGTAAGGCATCCAGAGTATGATAATTTTTTAGAAGAAGACTGGCTATTCGAAGCGATAACAGAAACATATATACCGTTAATAAATGCTTTTGATTCTTTGGTTAATGATAACATAGATTTTCGTGTTACAATGACGCTGACACCGACGTTGGTTTCTATGTTGCATGATCCGTTATTACAGGACCGTTATTTAAAACATATAAATAAATTAATAGAGCTTTCCTATAAAGAAATTGAGAGAACAAAGTATCAACCAGAGTTCCATCATCTTGCAATAATGTACAAAGACCTTTTCCAAAATTGTCGCTATGTGTTCGAAGAAAAATATTCAAGGAACATAATTAACGCGTTCAAAAAATTTGCTCAAATGGGTAAACTAGAGATAGTTACTTGTACAGCTACTCATGGTTTCCTTCCTTTGTTACAAATAAATGAACAGGCCGTTAAAGCCCAAGTTCAGATGGGCGTTAAATATTATAAAGATGTTTTTGGTTGGCAACCAAAGGGTATTTGGCTCGGTGAATGTGCATATTATCCGGGGCTGGACAGAATTCTTGCAGATAACGGTATAAGGTTCTTTTTTGTAGATACGCACGGCATAATGTATGCAGATTCAAGACCAAAATATGGTGTATATGCTCCAATATATTGCCCTAGTGGCGTTGCTGCCTTTGCTCGAGACCCAGAATCATCACATCAGGTTTGGAGTGCAGAAATAGGTTATCCCGGAGATCCTGCGTATCGCGATTTTTATCGTGATGCTGGGTTTGACCTTGATTTTGAATATATAAAACCATACATACATCCCGACGGTATAAGAAAAATGACAGGTGTTAAATATTTTTCTATTACTGGCAAGACAGATCATAAGAATCCTTACAATCCACATGCCGCATATGAAAAAGCATGTTCACACGCTGCCAACTTTATGTTCAACAGAGAAAAACAAGTTGAACATCTTTTTGGACTAATGAGGAGAAAACCAATAGTGCTTGCTCCTTATGATGCTGAGTTGTATGGACACTGGTGGTTCGAAGGGCCGTTGTTCCTTCAGCAACTATTACGCAAGATAGCAACAGAACAAGACACAGTTAAGACTATAACGCCTTGGGAATATCTAAAAGAATATCCAAAGAACCAAATGGCAACTCCAGCGGGTTCTAGCTGGGGGAATAAAGGCTACTATGAAGTTTGGTTGAACGGTACTAACGATTGGATATATCCACATCTTCATGTGATGGCAGACAGGATGGTAGAACTTGCAAACTCCTATAACGAACCAGATGAGAACCTATTCCGTGCATTAAATCAGGCGGCAAGAGAACTCTTGCTTGCACAAAGTTCTGATTGGCCGTTCATAATGAATAGTGGGACCATGGTTGAATATGCTTGCAAGAGGGTGAAAGA
>CAYPMK010000047.1:5656-8667 GCA_964411885.1 uncultured Bdellovibrionales bacterium | reverse complement strand
CTTTGTGCGCCTCGTCTTTATTTTCTAATTGTTGGTAATTTTGGTTCTGCTATTTTGATTGGCATCATATTAGCAGCGTTTTTTATCATTAGTTTTTGATTGTCAGACAATTTGCTGTTATTCTGGCTGCTATATACGTAAGTCCCATAATTATAGGTAAAAAAGGCTCTCATTTTTTGGTCATAATCTATAGAAATTTTTATGTATCCATCTTTTTCAGCTTTGTAGGCAGAAGCGGTAAAGAGCATTAAAAGCTCTAGATTGTCGTTGGTGTCTTTTCGTTCTTCCATGTATTCATACAAACCAGATCTGAACATTATCATCATGTCTTTTTGGTCCATTCCGTTCTGATTAATTTTTTCAAATATTTTTGATATTAGTTCTGGAATATTTTCTGCAGCATAGGTTGAACTAATCTCTCTTGCGAAATCAAGTGTTTCTCTATCTGATTTATAATAATTTGGATCCAGTAGATCTATACTAGATATTAATTCTTTTATTTCAGAGGAAGTCGTTTTTTTGTTTTGTTCTACTACAGGTGTTTGTGTCTTTTCTTCAGTTGGAGTTTCTGTTTTTATTACTAATATCGTATTTTTTAAAGAAGGTTGTATGTCAAAACTATTAAGTACATCCATAAAATATTCAGACCTATATTTAATAAAATATTCTGCTGATCGTTGGTCTCTAGTTGAGACAATACCGAACATGTCTACTGCTAATTGATAAAGTTCTTGAATTTTGTCATACCTATTATTTGGGACTAATTCATTGAGTTTGTTTATGTTGTTTATGCAAGCTAATAGATTTGTTTTTGAACTTTCAACAGTTTCTGTATTGGCAAATGATATCTCTAGACTAAATATTCCGTAAACACTTCCTATTTGATTTCGAATATCGTGCCGAAGGTCTTTTAATATCTTAAGTATAGGAGCTAGATGTTCATTTTCTTTATCGTATTTTATATATTCTATTTTATAATCGACGAGCCTGTTCATGAAATTTTCTATGTGTTTTAAGCCGTCTGGTGTTTCTTTAAAATAAGATTGTGAAGTTTCATTTATTCTTGTGTATTTACCATCTATTTTTTCCATTTCTCCAGCACCCAGTATATTGGGTCTTTCTTTGAGATTGTTTTCTCTTATATATAATGCAGTCAATCTGTCATGTCTTTGTATAGGGTCATTAGTCAAAAGTTCTTGAGTTTCGGGCTTGTTTTCTTCTCCAACCAATACCCAAAGAAAATATTCTGTTTGGGCAGAGACCTGCACAGATATTAGGCAGACACATATAAAAATTGCTCTTTTTATTACTTTGTTGAACATGACACTCCTTTCCTTTCGTCGTTGTTTGCTTTTTTAGTGGTATAGCACAATCAAATATTGAAAAACAATAAAAAAATACACAAAACTTAGCGATTTGACTTAAAAGTCCTTTTATGCTAGTATGCCGCCCAATTGTGAATATATGAAAAAGTCAATAAAAACAAATAAATCAAAAGGTTTATCTAAAATGAAGAAAGCACAAAAAAAGACAAAAGTAGCAACAAAAAAAACATCTAAACCTAAAAAGGTAGTAAAAAAGGTAAATACCAAAACAAAGGTTGTGTCCAATAAAAAACCTGCAACAAAACCAACATTAAAAACAAAAGTTAAAGAGCAGGTAAAAGCAGTTGTTAAACCTAAGCAAGCCCCAGTTAAAATTAATATCCCATTCAATATAGGGGATTATGCGGTATATCCAGCCCATGGAGTTGGCAAGATAGAGGCTGTAGAAGAAAAACATATTATGGGTGAAAAGATAGATTTTTTGGTGTTGAACGTTCTTGATACAGGCATGAATGTTTTTATACCTGTAAAGAATATAGCAAGTGTTGGATTAAGACAGGTCGTAAAAACATCAAAAGTAAAAGACGTGTATGATGTTCTTAAGCAAAAGAAAAGATCTGTTACTGGTGCTACATGGAATAGACGTTATAGAGAATATATGGAAAAAATAAAGTCTGGTTCTGTTTTTGAAATAGCAGAAGTTTTAAGGGACCTGATGGTATTGAAGACAGAAAAGGATCTTTCTTTTGGTGAAAGAAAGATGCTTGATACAGCAAGGACTCTTTTAGTTAAAGAACTTGCACTTGCAAAAAGCTCCAACGAAAAGAAAGTGGATGCAGAGATACAAAAAATATTCTCTGAAGCTTAATAATGAATATAGCCGTTATATTGTCTGCTGGTTCTGGCACAAGGTTTAGATCAGAAGATCCAAAACAATTTTACAAATTACTCGGTAAACCTATTCTAGAACACAGCCTTGAGTTATTCCAAAATCATGAGGACATAGATAAGTTTCTTGTAGTAGCAAGAGAGGACCTAATTGCAAGGACAAAAGAAATATCAAACAAATTTGAAAAATGTCTTTGTGTTATAGGTGGAGGAGCAAGAAGGCAGGATTCTGTCTTTAATGCTTTGTTGTGGATAAGAGAAAATGTAAAAGGAGTTAACAAGGTGCTTGTTCACGATGCTGCTAGACCTTTTGTAGAGCAAGAACTCTTAAATAGACTTTTAAAAGCTTCCTTGGATCATGACTCTGTAATACCAGTAATAAAGAGTGATGATACATTGAAAAAGGTAGAATCTAATGTGGTTGTGTCAACTATAGATAGAAATGAAATAGTAAGGGTGCAAACTCCACAGATATTTAATTTCAATATCCTCTTTGACTGTTATAATAAATTATCAAAAGACATTACCGTTACAGATGATGCAAGTGTGCTTGAGTATTTTTCTAAAAAGGTTTTTTGTGTTGAAGGTAGCAAGAGAAACATAAAGGTTACTTATCAAGAGGACCTGAAGTCTTAAGGAGAGCTTTGTTATGTCTACTAACATATCAGGTATAGGTTATGATAGTCATAGATTGGTTAAGGGAAAGCCTCTTATAATTGGCGGTGTTAAAATAGAATCAGAATTTGGTCTTCTTGCTCATTCAGACGGGGATGTTCTTTGTCATGCATTGATAGACGC
>CAYPMK010000047.1:0-5556 GCA_964411885.1 uncultured Bdellovibrionales bacterium | reverse complement strand
TTGATATTAGCAGAGTGAATGTTAAGGCTAAAACAAATGAAAAAATGGGTTTTATAGGAAGAAACGAGGGTGTTGCTGTTATGGCTATAGCCAGCATAAAGAGGTCATTTAAGAAATGAAAGTAAGATTTGCTCCATCGCCTACTGGAGGACTTCATCCGGGGAATGCAAGAATAGCTGTTTTTAATTGGCTATATGCAAAACACAATAATGCAAAATTATTGTTAAGGGTAGAGGATACGGATGTAGAAAGATCTAGTACTGAACACGAAAAATCTATTATGGAAGATCTTGAGTGGCTGGGAATAGATTGGGACGAAGGTCCAGTAAGACAGAGTGAGAGATTTAGCATATACCACGAGGCTATTAATGAGCTTTTGAAGTCAGGATATTTATATAAATGTTATTGTACAGATGAAGAGCTTGAACTAGAAAGAAAGGCACAGTTGGCTTCTGGGAGACCTCCAAAATATAGTGGTAAATGTAAGACCATTAAAGAAGAAAAGAGCCTGCCTTTTGTGTTAAGGTTCGACGTTAATAAGTATGCACAAGACAAAGGACTTAAGGAACTAAAATTCTTTGATATAGTCAAGAGTAAGGAACTATCTTGTGAGACCTCTCTTATTGGAGATATAGTTCTTTTGAGGAACGACAGTTCTCCAACATACAATTTTGCTGTCGTTGTTGATGACGCTAAAATGGGTGTCACACATGTTTTTAGAGGAGAAGATCATGTTTCTAACACTTTTAAACAAATGATGTTGTTCGATGTGTTAGGGCTAAAAATGCCGGAATATGGTCATTTGCCTATCTTGTTGGCAAAAGACAGGACTAAACTCAGTAAAAGAAGCGGAGGCATACCTATTCATGAGTATAGGGCCATGGGGATACTGCCTGACGCTGTTTTTAATCATCTCTCATTGCTAGGAGGGATGTTTAATAACACGGACGAAGCTTGTAGTAGAGAAGAGTTGATAAAAAGTTTTGACCACACAACGTCTGCAAGTTCGGCATGCATATATGATATAGATAAGTTATATAATATAAATTCAAAATTTATTTCTAAAAGATCTGGTAAAGATCTTTTGGAAATAATGTTAAAAGAAAAACTCTTGTTTAACGACGATTGGAAAACTTTATATTCCGAGAAAGATGTTGTTTCTTTAATAGATATATCAAAAGAAGGGATGAAAACACTTCATGAGTTAAGAGATTTGCTTAACATATTTATGAGTAACGGGATAGATGCCCCAGCGCTTAAAAGCATGGATGATGAACAGAAAGAATTCATCAAAATACTTATTGATGATCTTGAACAACTTAATGATTGGATGGACTTTAAACAGACTATAAAGACGAGAACAAAACTTACTGGTGCAAGGTTGTTCAAGACACTAAGGTTGGTCTTTACTGGACGTACTTGGGGACCACCTCTTGACGATACAATGAAACTTATAAACAGAGAGATACTTAGGTCTAGGGTAACAAAGATAAAAGAAAATGTTTAAACTTGTATCTGAGCATAAACCCTGTGGTGACCAACCAAGAGCAATAGACGAGATAGTTAAAAGATTATCAAAACAAGAAAAACACACTGTTCTTTTAGGGATAACAGGATCTGGTAAAACTTTTACGATGGCTAATGTTATAGCCAAAATTCAAAAACCTACGCTTATAATAGCTCCTAATAAAACATTAGCGGCGCAGTTGTTCGAAGAAATGAGGCAACTTTTTCCAGAAAATGCAGTTTCTTATTTTGTTAGTTATTATGATTATTATCAGCCAGAAGCTTACGTTCCAGCAACAGACACTTATATAGAGAAAGATAGTGCAATAAATGATGAAATAGATAAATTAAGACATTCAGCTACGAGTTCTTTGCTTGAAAGAAAAGACGTTATTATAGTTGCTTCTGTTTCTTGCATTTATGGTCTTGGTGCACCAGAAGAATATCTTAATATGAGTATTACTATAAATAAGGGTGAAAAATATAAGAGGAATGATCTTTTAAAAAAGATAGCAGATATACACTACAAGAGAGACGATCTGGATTTTTCAAGAGGCTCTTTTAGGGTTAGGGGAGATACCATAGAGGTTCTTCCTGCTTATGAACAGAATGAAGCTTACAGGATTGAATTTTTTGGAGATGAAATAGACAGGCTTAGTATTATAGACCCTATGACATCACAAATTACTTCTAGAAGAGATAAAATAGTTATTTATCCTGCAAGTCATTATGCCACAAGATCAGAGATAACTAAGAGAGCTATAAAGAACATACAAGAAGAATTACGAATAAGATTGGGCGAATTAAGATCACAAATGAAGCTTATGGAAGCAAAAAGACTTGAAGAGAGGACTTATTACGATATAGAAATGATGGAAGAACTTGGTTATTGCAAGGGTATAGAGAATTATTCAAGACATCTTACTGGAAGGAATGAGGGAGACCCGCCTCCAACTTTAATAGATTATTTTCCTGATGATTTTTTACTTTTCATAGATGAATCTCATATAACAGTTCCTCAGATAAGCGGCATGTATAAGGGCGATAGATCAAGAAAATCAACCTTGGTGGAATATGGTTTTAGACTCCCGTCTGCTCTAGACAATAGGCCTCTTAACTTTGAAGAATTCGAGAATATAGTAAATAAAGTGGTTTATGTTTCTGCAACACCATCAAGTTACGAACTTAGCAAAACCGGCGGAGAAATAGTAGAACAGATAATAAGACCAACAGGACTTTTAGATCCAGTGATAGAGATTTTTCCTTGTAAAGAACAGGTTAAACATTTGTTAGGACAAATTAAAGAGACTGTTTCAAATAACGGGAGAGTGCTTGTTACAACTCTGACAAAAAAAATGGCAGAAGATCTTTCTGATTTTTATTCTAAGCAAGGAATGAAAGTAAGATATCTTCATTCTGATATTTCAACACTTGAGAGGATAGAAATAATAAACGATCTACGAAAAAAAACCTTTGATGTCTTGGTAGGTATAAATCTTTTGAGAGAAGGACTTGATATACCAGAAGTATCCTTGGTCGCTATACTTGATGCAGACAAAGAAGGATTTTTAAGGTCAGAGACTTCGTTGATACAGATAATAGGAAGGGCTTCAAGAAATGTTGATGGAAGGGTTCTTATATATGCAGATAAAATGACAGATAGTATAAACAGGGCTGTTCATGAGACCAATAGAAGAAGAAAATTACAGATGGAATACAACAAGGTGAATGGAATTACTCCAAAGACCATAGTGAAGAATATTTCTAGTACACTATCTTCTTTAATGAACATGGATTATGCTGACGTTCTTGAAGAAGGGCTTAAGGAACTAAAAGGATTTAAGACCATAGAGGATATAGAGAAAGAAATAAGTTCTTTGAATGGGAAAATGATGGAATATGCAAAAAGACTTGAGTTTGATAAGGCCGCAAAAATGAGAGATAGGATATCAAAACTAAAAATGTTGAGGCTGGAGCTTGGTTAGGATCTCATTAAAAGTTGTACTTGTTAATCCTCTTATACCTCCTAATACTGGTAATATAGCAAGGCTATGTGCTGCAAACGATATAGAGCTACATATAGTTGGCAAAATGGGTTTTAGTGTTGATGATAAACATCTAAAAAGAGCAGGACTTGATTATTGGGAGCATGTTAAAATATTTTTTCATAATGATATAGATGATTTTTTTAGAGTTCATAAAGGGAGAGCTTTCTTTTTTACTAAAAAGGCAGAAAAAAGTATCTTTGAACAAGACCTGATAGATGGTGATGCCTTAATATTTGGTCCAGAAGATATTGGGCTAAATGATGTGATGCTTTCTGATAAAAGGGGAGTGGCTTTAAAAATACCGATGTTGACTGACAATGTAAGATCCCTAAATCTATCTAGTGCCGTAGCCATAGCTGTATATGAAGCACTAAGACAGATAAAGCACTGACTATTTTATAATAAGTGATATAAATATATCTATTATGAAATTACTAATTATTAATTTTTTAATTATTTCATTGAACCTTTTTGCACAAGATTATCCAACTGTTTTTGTTTTAGACGATGCAGAAAGACCAAAAATGAGTAGATGGAAAATACTTGGTCCAGTTTCACCGGATATTGGTGTTGATTATATTAGCTCAGACAAAGAAAGAAAAAATGTAATAAGGATAAAATCTGACAACCTCCTCAACGAGTTCATACTTAAAGGTAACAAAGGGGAAGCACTGAATATAAAAGATGGCAAAGTCCTTCAATGGAAAATGAAATTCAATAGACCTTTCGTTATAGGCGTAGAGGTGCAAACAACACAGGGTATAAAAAAGATAGTTTATACTGATATGTCTATTAATTTTAGGACGGGGACAGAGTATTTTCATATAGGCCTTGGTTCAAGATACAGAGACGGCAAATGGAGAACTGTTGTAAGAGACCTTCAGGCTGATATGAGATCTTTAGATAAAAACATAAAAATAAATAACATACTTGGGCTTTTCTTTAGAGGTAGTGGTTACTTAGACGATATTTGGGTCTTAAGCTATCTCCCCAAGGACATAGTCTTGTCTGATGGCGACAATGGGCTTAAGGGTTGGGATAAAATAGGTAAAGGTGGGTCTATCTCTATTGATTTTGATACTTTGTTAGGAGAAATAATAAAAATAGATTCTGGCCCCAATAAAGCTTCTTTTAGGCTAAGAAAACAAGATTCTACTTATTGGGATATTAAGACTAACGTCGTTCTACAGTGGAAATTAAAAACCACAAGCGATCTTAACTTGTATGTTCTAGGAACATCTTCTAGAGGTAAATATATAATATCTTATAGGCTTGGTAATAAACCTACATCGTATGATAAAGAAAAAGGCATCATATATTATTATCTGGGAGAAACAATAAAAGATGGTGTGTGGCATGTGTTCACAAGGAATCTTTCTGATGATCTCCGTAATGTGATGCCCGGTACAGACATTAAATCTGTTGCTTCTATATTAGTTGATGGCGAAGGTTATTTAGATGAAATAAAGCTTATAGCAAAAACACCAATTGATACTAGTGCTATAGACGGGTGGGAAGTTTATGATACTGATCCAGCAGGGGCCTCTATAGAAGTATATAATGATATAGAAAAAGGAGATGTTGCACAGCTTGTTGGGGATGGACTTAAGAATGGATATCGTTATAGTGTTCCTAAAAAAACAGTTCAAGATTCTTTTATAAGTTGGGATATGTGGTTCTTTGAACCATTCGACATAATGTTAGCCATAGATACTGGTAATATTGTTAAGTACGTTCACTATGTTCCAATGAATGAGGACTATCAAAAAATAAAAGATGGGGAACTATATATAGGTATTGGAGAGGATAAGACCGGTGGTAAATGGTTCAATATAACAAGGAACATCAAGGAAGATGTAAAAAAACTTGGTTATGACGCTGAATTTAAGAGTTGTAAGTTTTTTATGGTTAGAGGTAGTGGCAAAGTAGGCCCAATAAAATTCTCATCAGAAGCAATAACAACAAAAAAAGAACAAGAAAGATATGCTGCTTCTTTTATGGT
>CAYPMK010000046.1:0-10606 GCA_964411885.1 uncultured Bdellovibrionales bacterium | reverse complement strand
ATAGATTATACAAAAAAACCCTGCGGTGTAAACCGCAGGGTTTTTATAATCCGAATTAATCTTACAGATTAAAGATCGAATGAGAATACTGGTCCTACGTTGATCATCCAAGCTCTTCCGTCTGTGAGCTTGTATGCAAATGTAAAATCTAGACCCATTTTCATGCCTTCGGAGATCTCATACAATCCGCCGAGACCAAATTTCATACCAAGAGCACTAGATGTTGCTGTAGTACCTAAAACTTTTGTTCTAAAATAGTCATAACCAAATCCCAACTTAAAGTAAGAATAAGGCATTTCTACTCTAGCTTCTGGTCCGATCAATAGGTTGTACATCCATTCTCCAGCTAGTTTTGCCATTGTGAAGTCAAAACCAAGACCTAAAGAAATGTCTTTTACAAAACCTTCATCTGAATACAGTGAATAGTAGAACGCTGGTCCTACTACGAAACCGTTAGCGCCGCCTTCCATTCTTGCATAACCAACTTTTGCATCAAACTTCATTTCGCTTGCGAAAAGTGGAGTAGCAAGAAGAGCAACTGCTGCTGCAACAAACAACTTTTTCATTTCAATTCCTCCTCTTTAATTTTTAAAGCTTCTTTTTTTATTAAGCCAATGAGGCCATTATTATGGTATGTTTGAATTATGTCAAACATAAAATTATCATAATTACAGTAAAAATATTGGCGTTGACACTTGAGCAAAACTTATATAAACATCCTTTTTGCTTGGAGCCCGGGTAGCTCAGTCGGTAGAGCAGAAGACTGAAAATCTTTGTGTCGGCAGTTCAATTCTGTCCCCGGGCACCAGCCATGGTAAAGGAGGACAAGTTAATTATGCAAGAGAAAACCTACGATAAAAGAGTTATAAAAAGGAACATGAAAAAGGGTTCTTTAAACCCTAAAGAATATGAAAAACACCTAAAAGGCTTAGAGGACGTATCTGGAAACCTTGAAGTAATAAATGTAGAAGACGATAATTGTGATACTATGCCTACTACAGAAGATTACAAAGACTAATACAGACTATTTAATATAAAAATAAATTAAAAACCCCGAGAGGAATTCCTCTCGGGGTTTTTAGTATTCTAATTAACTTTAATTTATTATATGTCGTAGCTAAGTCTGAAAGACAGAGCTGTGTTAGAACTCGTGTTATCAGGGCTAGTGTTATATAATTTAAAATTAGAGAATGAAGTCGTAGTCTTTAATAGTGCTTCTATATTAAATCTTTCACTTACACTTACTACTATCTTTGGAAGGGCTATTTCGATGGTGTTTTGCCACTCAGCAGGAGTTACAGTTACAAGATTTCCTTGACTGCCTAGCGCTTCATCAGCATGTTTTCTTGTTGATTTCAAATTTACATATGTTTCAAAAGTTACGCTATCCATTAACTTATGGTTAAAAATTGATTTTAAACCAACCACATAGTTTGTTCCAGGGCTAAGTTTTTCGAATTGGTCATCGCCGAATTGTTCATATTTTGTAAGATCACCAGTAGGGGCAGTAGTTGTAGCTTTATTTACAAACCATGTAAAAGCAGGCTGGAAACCTATAGAACCTTTGCTGTCATTAAAAGATCTTTTGAATTTAAGCCTTAGTCTTATGTTGGCAAGTTGTCCTTCGTCTCTTGTTCCCTTTGTAGTTGCTAGATAGGTGTTTATGTCTCCATCAAGAGTGTTGACTTTATCATCACTCTGGAAAATCTTTGAATAGTTAAACATAAGAAGAAGATCTACAAAAGAGAAGCTTGTTGTAGGTGCATTAGTTGTTGTAGTCCAGTTCCAAGAAAAAGATTGTTCTACACCTAACTGCATATGATCTGTAGCATTATAAAAAAGATCAAGATCAAGACCATTTGTAAGAGGTGTATCTGCTTTCATGCTTTTTTCTACTGTGTTAGCTATAGAGAACGCCCACTTGTTTGGATTGTCTGTAACTGTATCTTTTGTTACTTCAGCTTGTGCAGTAGGAACTACTGTTTGAGTTGGAGCAGCAAGTACAGCTGTCTGAGCTGGCTGTTCTTCTGTTTTAGCAGCAGCAAGAAGAGTAGCTTTTCTTAAAGCTTCTATTTCTCTTTTGAGTTCATCGTTCTGTTTAGCTATATCTCTTAAAGCTATTGCTCTTTCTCTAGCTTTTTTCTGTGCAAGAGTTTCTTTTTTTACTTTCTTTTTAGCTTTTGCAACTTTTTGAGCTTTAGCAGCATTAGCTCTAGCTACTTCGTCACAACTAACAAGTTTATTGTTAGAATCATAACATTTTACTTTGTAGAACGGAGCCGCCTGAAGAGAAAAACTCGCGGCTATCATAAGGACCAATAACTTTTTCATACTAAGCCTCCTAAAAATCAGCTTTCTTGCCTCTTATTAATGCAATGTATATGCCAAAACAATCAATAAGAAATAAATCAATAAAAACAAGACGTTGTTGTTTATATATATAAGCCTGTTGAACCTTTGGACAGTCTTTTTTGTGTATGATTGTAAAAACTTTTTACATAATTCTGTACTAAAAGAGTCCGTTGTTAGTATTGTTAATATTAGTAGATTGCTTGTCAGTGGGTATTATTATCCTTACTTTTGTTCCCACTTCTTGTGTACTTTCAAACTCAATTTTTCCACCATGAGCATTTATTATAGATTGAGCTGTGCTTAGGCCAAGTCCAGTACCTTCTCCTGCTTTTTTTGTCGTAAAAAAAGGTATCGTAAGTTTTCCTATATTCTCTTTTTTTATGCCTATGCCGTTATCTATGAACTCTATTACCATGTTCTGATCTTTTTCTGATGAATGTATTTTTATTAGTCCTTTTACATCGTTTGAATTTTTTATTTTAATAGCATGTATGGCGTTCGTGAGGATGTTCAATATTACCTGTGATATTCTTGATGGAGAACATAAGATCTTCTTTTTGTGTTCGTAATGTTCTTCAAAAGCGATATTCCCATTATGCATATTATTTGTGATCCTGATAGCGTTACTTATTAATTCTTTTATATCTACATTACTTTTACTGTTATCGCCGGGGTGTGCTATATAATTTATATCCTCTACGATCTTTTTTACTCTTAAAAGTCCTTCTTCTGTTTCGTTGATGATCTGTGGAGCGTCGTTAAGCGGATCATTGTTGAGTAGATGTTTTTTTAATGTCTTAAAATTACTGATGATGAAGCTTAATGGATTGTTTATTTCGTGTGCTATGCCTATTGCAAGGCCTCCTATAGTTGCCATTTTTTCACTTTGTATTTTTTCGTTAATGCTGGTCTCAAGTTTTTTATAAGCTTTTTCTAATTCTTGATTTTTCTTCTCTAATTCTGAATTCTTTTTTTCTATTATTTTTTTTGTTTTTTCTAAACCATGTATTATTTCTTCTAACAATTTTGGTGAGAATTTTTTATAATCATTTGAACTATCAAAAAAGCAAGGATCTTCGCTAAAATTTATTCTTATACTATTGTCTCTCATTCTTACTGCAGAAAGATCATCTCCACCCCAGAGCCTTGGTAACGATATTATTGCTCCTGTTATGAATTCAGCGGCGTTCCTGTGTGCTTCATTGGCAGAAGGGATCTCTTTTATAGTTATAGAAGTTTCATCGGAATCTATTACCTTTAGGGCCGGTTGTTTTAAAAAATAAGCAAGGAATCTATCAAAGTGTATTAATATTGGTTTTGCGTTACCAATAGCTTTAATTACGTTCTCTATGTCTCCCCAGCTGTTGCGAGAAGTACTGTCAGTCCCTATCTCAAATGCAATATTGTGTTTGGATGTTTCTTTTTCTATTTTAGATATTAGTTCATTAAAGAACTCAATATTTACCCAGTTGTATGAATCCTCTAACCATTCATAACTGTATCCGTATCTGCTAATAGTCTCCTCTAGATCTATTCCTTTTGCAGAGGAGTAGTCCAAGCAAGCTCTTATTATTCTACAACTGATGGTATCGTTCTGTGGCATATAAACGGCTTTTACACTTTGCTGACAAGCTTTTCAAGTGACTTTTTAGGATGATTATGCTTAACTTTCGAATATTTATGGATTGTTCTAAATTACACGAGTGTGAACTGTGTGAAAAGATCTTTGCCTGTGAGTATGATAAATACCTGCATAACTCATGGGTTAGAAAGACTAGAGTGGATACAATACGTAAGGTTATCCTTGTAAATGCAAGCAAAGGTGGGCTTGGTGCAACAAGTTTTTCAATATCCCTTGCTAGTGTTCTTGCTGGCAAGAATTTAAGGACCGCTCTTTTAGAAACATCATTTATTTCTGTTTTACCAGATTATTTGGGGCATGATTTTACAAGAGGTCTTGAAATAATTAGTGATGGAATTATTCCTTCTGAATCAAAATATGGTTTTAAATATCTTGCACCGTCTTTATTTATGCAAAAAGAAAGACAACCTTTGTTCTGGGAATCAGAAGTGGCAATTAAATTCATAAAAAAAATGATAGTTAATACCAATTTTGGCGAACTAGATGTTCTAGTCTTAGATGTTTCGTCGTGTCAAACAAGTTTGATCAAGGACATAAAGAATTTTTTAGGCGAAAAGTTATCTAGTGCAGTCTTGTTGGTCGATTTTAAAGACCATGATTCACAGCAATCTAAGTACCACGAGAGCTATCTTAAAAGCCTTATTAATAAAGTTAACGTATTAAGGTCCCCTTCAAAAGATATAAAGGTAAAAGACAAACATGTTTGTCTGCCGCTAATGGAATCATTGTTGTGTGATGGCAGTAAGCCTTTTGATGTGATAAAAATATTGGAACCATATTCAGTAATAACAGAAGAGGTGATAAAAACTTGTCTATAAGTGTGCTTATAGCGTGTTCGAAAGTGGAGCAATGTTTAGAACTACAAGAACACTTACGAGTAATTAATTCAGCTGACGACTTTGATTGTTCTTTTAGTACCAGTAAAATAGAAGCTCTTTATGTTTCTGTATATAAAAGACCAGAATTGGTTATTGCAGATGCTGAATGGGCAATAGATCTTTTTTGTGAAATGGAGAACAAGGGTCTTGATAGTTCAAAAATACTCATATCTGAAGACACAGATTTTAATTCAATAAAGAAAGCAATAAATTCTGCTGGCGTTTGTAGACTGATAAAAAAACCTTGGACTAATGCAGATCTTGAATGGGGTTTACAGGGCGGTGTAGAATATCTTGAAGTTTCAAGGTCACAAAGTGGACTATTAGAAAAAGTCAGGTCTAGGACAGAGTATTTGGAATCTTTAAAGGAGACTTTAGAGAAGCAAGAAAAAGAAAGAAGCACCAGCGTTAATGTATATACAGGCATATTAAGAACAAAAAAAGATGAATACGAAGTAATGAATAAGGTTCTTAGTGGTGTACCGGGAATGAGTTCTGTTAAACAAATAGAAGGATTTCTTTCAAGAGCTATTGGTGATTTTACTGGAGTAACAGATGTAGATATAGTTCTTAATGGTACAGGTACAACTGTAGTAAAGATGCCGGGTAGTATTTCTTTGCCTTTGTTTTGCTCTGGTTGTCTTTATGGTCACATAGTTTTTTCTAAATCAGATGCAGATGCTCTTTTGTTCTCTAAAGAACAACTTGAGTTCTTAGATAAAATATCAGACGTAGTTGCTATAACAGTTGAAAGGATACTAAGACTCTCTGTGTTAGAGAAATTAAAAAAGCAGTGGGATGCAGTTTTTAGCTCTATAAGTGATCCAATAATAATAATAGATAGTGAGTATCGTATATTAAGTGCGAATAGATCTTTTGAAGAACTTGTTTCAAAAGACATAAGGGAAATGTCTGGGCGTAAATGTTATGAGATATTTAGTTGTGGTAAGAATAATGCGCCCTGTGATGGGTGTAATGCCAAAAAGACCTTTCTTGAGATGAGCCCTGCTGGATCGGAGGTTCGTTTTGGCGACGGACAAAAAAGTTATAATGCTTGGACATATCCAATAATTGAGAATGGTGTTAGCAAAACTGCTGTTCAATTTTATAAAGATGTTTCTGAGCAGGTAATATATAGGGAAAAATTACTTTATTCAGAAAAAATGGCAGAGATAGGTATTTTGGCTGGGTCTGTAGCGCATGAAATAAACAACCCAGTTGGTGGAGTATTGGCATTGCTACAGGTAATGATGAGGGAATTAGATAAGAATTCTGCTATGTACGAAGATCTTCTTGAAATGGAAAAAGCAGCAAAAAGATGCAAACAAATAGTAGATAACCTTTTGCATTTTTCAAGACGCTCAAGGGATGAGGATATAAAGGACATAGAAGTGTCTTCTATTTTTTCTTCTATGTTGCCTTTAATAGAACTACAAACAAGACATGAAAATATAGTTGTTGTTCTTAATGATAACAGTGACGGCTGTAGTGTTAGGGGCGTTTTTAATGAGTTGGTACAGGTATTCCTTAATGTAGTTAATACTTCAGTAGAACTTATATCAAAAAAAGGTACTGGCGGTAAAATATCTATAGATATTAACTATAAAAATGAAAAACTAGATGTGTTAATCAGCGACAATGGTATAGCCCTTGACCTTAATGTGCTCTCTGGCGGAGGCGAATTTAAGAGTCTTGCACTTTTTGTTGCTAAAAGGATCTTGAAGTCACACAACGGGAACATTGATTTCGAAAGAAAAGACGACATGAACCTGTATAAGATATCTTTTAAGGCAGAACGCCAAAATGTCTAAAAGAAAAATAAGACTATCAGAATTACATGAGTTAAAGAAAGACCTAAGATCAAGTGGGCTACACACTGTTTGTGAAGAAGCAAGATGCCCTAATATAAATGAATGCTTTAAAAAACATACGGCAACATTCATGATAATGGGCGATGTTTGTACTCGTAATTGTAAATTCTGTAATGTTAAGCATGGTAAGCCATTGCCTTTGGATGTGAATGAGCCAAAGAATGTTGCGGATATAGCAAAAAAGATGAAGCTCTCTTATGTGGTGATAACATCTGTTACAAGAGATGATCTTGATGATGGTGGAGCAGAGCATTTTGCTTTAACTATAGAGGCTGTAAGAGAATTTTTGCCTGATTCAAAGATAGAGGTTTTAACTCCAGACTTTAAAGGCAATAAGAGTGCTTTGAATAAAGTGTTCTTAGCAAGACCTGATGTCTTTAATCATAATATAGAAACTGTTAAGGGTTTATCTAAGAGGATTCGTCCTGTGGCTGATTATGAAAGGTCTTTAGAAGTTTTGAATTATGCGAGTTCTAAAGGGGTCTTGGTCAAGTCTGGTCTTATGCTCGGTCTTGGAGAAGATCTTGACTCTATTCATGTAACGATAAAAGACCTTTTCAGAGCAGGCGTAAAAATACTTACCATAGGACAGTATTTTAATCCTAATATGGCACAACCGGTAGTTAAGCACTACAGCGATGCTGAATTCCAAGAGTTAAAGACCTTTGGTGAGAACTTAGGCTTTGACTATGTGTTCTCTGGGGTGTATGTAAGGAGTTCTTACATGGCGTCGGAGGTTTTTAAGAATAAATGAAACCAATAGCTGTATATCCAGGTTCTTTTGATCCACTTACTAATGGACATATAGATATATTAAAAAGGGCTTTGCCTTTTTTTTCTATGCTTCATGTCATAGTAGCAGAGAATGCTGACAAGAGTACCTTGTTCACTGTCGAAGAAAGAGTTAACATGATCAAAGAGGCTACTAATTCAGAAAAGAATGTTGTAGTGACTTCTTTTAAAGGGCTAGTAGTTGATTATGCTAAAAAAGTTAAGGCAAGTGCTATTATAAGGGGCTTGAGGGCCGTGAGTGACTTTGATTATGAGTTCCAACTTGCTACAATGAACAGAAGACTAGATGCAGATGTTGAGACAATCTTCTTTGCCACAAGAGGAAAATATTTTTATATAAGCTCTTCTGCTATAAAGGATATAGCAAAGAACGGCGGGGATATATCATCTTTTGTTCCTTCTGCAGTAGAATTGAAACTGAAGGAAAAATTCAGAAAATAATAAAAAAATATAAGAGGTGTTTTGTTATGAAAACCGCAAAATGGTTAGAAAGTATTACCCCTTCTCCTACGATGGCCGTTAATCAAAAGGTTATTCAACTTAAAGCACAGGGTAAGAAAATAATAAGTTTAGTTGTTGGAGAACCAGACTTTGATACTCCTAAGCCAATAAAAGATGCTGTAACAACTGCTTTGGACAAGAACCTTACAAGATATTCAGAAACAGAGGGTGTTAAGGCTTTTAGAGAAGCTGTTTGTATGAAACTTAAAAGAGACAATGGGCTTGATTATGATCCATCACAGATCATTGTTACTTGTGGTGCAAAACAAGCGATATCAACAGCCCTTGATGTCCTATTAGACGCTGGACAAGAAGTATTAATTCCTTCTCCTTATTGGGTGAGTTATCCAGATATGGTAAAACTTGCGCGTGGTGTTCCTGTGTTCATACCTACCAATGAAAAGAATAGATATAAGATAACAAGTTCTGATCTTGAAAAATACACTACTTCAAAAACTGTAGCTCTTATACTTAACAATCCATCTAATCCGACCGGCGTTCTTTACAACAAAGAAGAATTATTAAAGATATCGACTTGGTGTAAAGACAAAGGCGTTGTCGTAATAGCCGACGAAGTTTATGAAAGGATAGTTTTTTCTGGAAGAACTTTCACGAGTATAGCCAGTCTTTCAAAAGATATTTATGAGAACACCATTACTATTAATGGTCTTTCAAAATCACATTGTATGACCGGCTGGAGAATAGGATATGCCGCTGGTCCTGCTAATATAATAAAGGCTATGACAAAATCGCAATCTCACCTTTTGTCACATATACCAACTTTCTTACAACATGCAGGTGTTGTTGCACTTAATGAAGATAGTTATATTCCTCCTATGATTAAGGCTTATGAAGAAAGGATAAGTACAGCCCTTGAGCTTATTAAAGAATATATGCCTCTTTCGACTTGTGTAGAACCAGATGGAGCTTTTTATCTATTCCCAAGTATAGATAAATATATTGGTCGCTCATACAATGGTAAAAAAATAACAGGATCTGTTGATCTTGCTACTTTCATATTAGAAGAAGCTAATGTTGCAGTAGTTCCCGGACTTGCCTTTGGTATGGATAACAATATTAGATTTTCTGTAGCAACATCGATAGATGAGATCCGTGAAGGCATTAAAAGGACTGGAGAAGCTTTAAGCAAGCTTAGCTAAAGTATTATTAACTTTTATCTAATTTAGTTGTGACAAATAATTGTCTGCCTGAATGCTTTTTTCTTCTGCTTTTCTGCAGGATGTCCGATGATTATATGCATGATACATATAAGTGATACCCAAATGAAGGAGATAGAATACATCATTCATCAGTCAATGAATGGACTACATGTTCTTTTTGATAATGACACAATAAAAAGGTTTTGTGGAAGTGCAGAAAATGATGATGATATATTTGATGAGAAAAGAGCAAAACGTACAGAAAGACTTGTAGAGATATTTATGTCAACGCCAACCATTAATGGACGAAAACAACTTTTTAGTAGTCTTAACGAAGAAGAGCAGAGCATATTGATCAGGACCTATTTTAACATAGTTGAGAACAACATATTGAATTCCAGAAGGATGATAAATTAATTTCAGCTTTGTTTGCTGGTAGCCCGCACCAGAAAAAAAGCCCCGCTGTTTTCAGCGGGGCTTTTTCATTCTTTTTTAGGGGGAAACCTTATAAAGAATGATTTTTTTAGTTCCCTATTTTTAGCGCTTATTGATGCAGAGGTCAATCTCTGTAAGCATAAAATTTAGTCTTTTTTTAAGCGATTCTAACCTATCAATATTATTAACCAAATCTTCTATATTAATCTTTTGACAAGAATTGTCACTTTCATCTGCCTGATAAAAATTTGTCACTTTCTCTGTGCTTTTAACTGCGCTCATTTGCTTGAATACCCCCAAAAAATGTTTGTCTCCTTACCTTTGTTTTGCAATAGCTATGCCATTTATTTCATTAAGATATTCCTAGTAATAATCTGTGTTTTTCTTGTGTGGGCTTTATAATTTTACTGACAAAAAATGTCCTTGTGACAAAAAACGCCAATGTAACTTTTCCTATTAAAAAAATATTTATCAGTTTTGTTTGACAAAAAGGGTATATATAGGTCCTTATGATTTTGGATCTTTGATCTTTGAAATTGAAGGGGGTGAGCAGGTTTCGACGTGCTCAGTTGATTCTGTAGCCGCATGCCGAGGGTCCGGATGGCCTCGTAAAAAATCCGGGTTTATTTAATTGGCGAAGAATTCGCTCTAGCTGCTTAATTGTGAGTAGCCGTTCTGCCTCTCTTTGACCGAGGGAGAGAACAGGGCGCAAACCTCTCGGTCTGGTCGTGATAGGTTTGTCTGTACCTAGTAGCGATAAGATTTAAACAGACCTGTCGTAAAATATCTCGCTCGTAGGAGCTTTTACGGCAAAGTTAAATTGCGAGATAAGCATGTAGAAACTGCGGATGAAGGTGTGCGGACGGGGGTTCGATTCCCCCCACCTCCATACGCGTCTTTTTTGAATTATACTTTGTCAGGCTCCCTCGCAAATCCTCGACGTATGTTTATATACGACTGCGGTTTGCTCGGTCG
>CAYPMK010000045.1:7420-10730 GCA_964411885.1 uncultured Bdellovibrionales bacterium | reverse complement strand
TAACTTTTAGATTCAGCTCCTTTTCTTTTATGCTTTGTGGAAAAGCGGGAAAAGGGGCTGAATTTTTTATTATCCTTATTGCAGTCCTATCTAATATTTCATGTCCACTAGTGTTTAATACTTTCGGTTCACCGTTAAGATTTCCATCTTTCTTAATTGAAAATCCAAGTTCACTAACGCCACTAAGTTTTAACGCTTTTGCCTGTGGTGGATAATATTTATATTCATATATCTTTTTTACTATCTCTCCTGCATAGGTAGTTGGAGCGTTTATTCCAGTACCGCCACCACTCCCACTTAAACCATTTCCTGTTGATAAGTTAGTATTGCTGTTATCTGGGATACCATAGTTTGAATTTTGTTTAGCATTTATTTTGTGTTCTTTTTTTCCAGTTCCATCTCCTATATCAACTCCTATTGCTCCACTTATGCTTACAATGCTTGCATCTACTTCTTTGTCATTAGTAGTTCTGTTATCTGCAAAAACAAAAAAAAGTAGGACTATTGGTAGTAGGTGGAGTATTCCGGACAATAAAAAACCCCGTCGTATAAACGAGCGGGGTTTTTTATTATTTAACATATTGATCCCTTATTACACAAGACCCTGTGCTATCATAGAGTCTGCAACTTTTTTGAATCCAGCAACGTTGGCACCAAATACGTAGTCGCTCTTTCTGCCATACTCTTTAGATGTGTTCAAGCATTCATTATGGATGCTCTTCATAATCCCTTGAAGTTTGGCGTCTACTTCTTCTCTGCTCCAAGACATCCTGATGCTGTTCTGTGTCATTTCAAGACCACTACAAGCAACTCCACCAGCATTAGAAGCTTTACCAGGTGAGTAAAGTATACCGCTGTCTCTTATTACTTTCATGGCTTCTAATGTAGATGAAAGGTTGGAACCTTCTGTTATGTACTTACAACCGTTCTTGATAAGTTCTTTTGCATCGTTCTCGTCTAACTCGTTCTGTGTTGCACAAGGTAGTGCTATATCACACTTAACGCTCCAAGGACGTTTACTTGCTGTGAATTTTACACCACTAAATTTGTCTGCATAATCTTTTACCATATCTCTGCAACTTGCTCTCATCTCTAACATGTAAGCTATTTTTTCTTCGTCCATACCTTTTTCGTCGTAAACAAAACCATCAGGTCCAGATATAGTAACTACTTTTGCTCCAAGCTGTGTTGCTTTTTGAGCGGCACCCCAAGCAACGTTACCAAAACCAGATATTGCAACGGTCTTGCCTTCCATGCTTTCACCTTTGGTCTTTAACATTTCTTGAGTAAAGTAAACTACGCCGTATCCAGTTGCTTCTGGACGTATCAAACTTCCACCCCAATCTTTTCCTTTTCCGGTGAGAACGCCTTCGAATTTATTAGCTAGTCTTTTGTATTGTCCAAACATATATCCTACTTCTCTTCCGCCAACACCTATATCTCCAGCAGGAACGTCAGCGTCAGCATTTATATGCCTGAATAGCTCAGTCATAAAACTTTGACAGAAACGCATAACTTCTGCTTCGGATTTTCCCTTAGGATCAAAATCAGAACCACCTTTTCCACCACCCATAGGAAGTGTAGTTAGTGCATTCTTAAATATCTGTTCAAAACCAAGGAACTTTATTATGCTTAAAGTTACTGATGGGTGAAATCTTATTCCACCTTTGTATGGCCCTATAGCGCTATTGAACTGTACTCTAAAACCTCTGTTGACATGGACTTTACCTTTGTCGTCCATCCATGGAACTCTAAAAATGATCTGTCTTTCTGGCTCTACTATCCTTTCTAGGATGTTGGCTGTACGATACTCAGGATGTTTTTCGATAACTGGTTCTAAAGAATCAAAAACTTCTCTTACTGCCTGAAGAAATTCTATTTCATTAGGATTTCTTCTTTTAACGGACTCAAAAACTTCATTTGTGTAAGACACGTCTATATCCTCCTAAATTATTTTGCAAACAGGAATGCTTTATAGTCCTAAATAGTTGATATGTAAATATAAAGAAGGTTTAGCAGGGGGAGTGCTTGATTTATTTAAGGTTTTAATATGCTGGCTGTTCCTTTTCTTCCGTTAAGTATTACCTCAAAAGGTGTTTCTGAATGTATATGTTTTATAAGTGGAGTTTCATATATTGCAGTTTGTGATTCAAGCCAGTCCCAATCAACAAATTCCTCGAATTTACCTGCTGGAATAGTTAAATATCCAATACCAAGAGAACTTATGTTGTGGAAAAAATGAGAACCGTGGGATGGATCTATGTTGAAATTATCTAACGCTGTTTCTACTAATACTTTTGCATTTGATATCTGCCCCCAGTTAACAGGAATTCCTAACCAAGGATCAGAGGTTCCCCATCGTCCTATACCTATATATATTGCACCATTTTTTAAAGTAGTGTTTATGTTTCCAATTTGTTCTGCAATTGTTCTTGTGTTAGCTGGATTAAAGTCTTTAGCCCTTACATAGACGATATCTTTTATATCCTTAATAACTCCGTTACCAAGTGCATGCCTGCTAGAGCAAACTTGTTTGCTGTGAGTTGTTTCTGAAAGGTCTATTTCTGTTAATTCTTTGCCAGATATCATTGGCCTTATCTGTAGGAAATAAAATTTATGTTTTTCGTTCTTGTTCTTTGCAAGGTCCACTGCAAATTCTATTTCTACTGGACTACCGAGTCCTGTTTTTCCTAATTCAAGGATGTCGTTTAAAAGATCACTCAATGGAAATACTTCATCTTTTAATATGTGAGCAAAAGAAACGAATCTTATTCCATTATGATGTATACCATCTCTAATACTTTCATTTTCAAGGTCATAAACGCTACCTAACATTTCAAGAGTTCCATCTTTTTCTGCTCTGTTTAAATTCTCTTTTCTTAATGTAGAACCCTCGTCTACAGAAAGTTCAGGTTTTGTGTTATTAATGTCGAGAGCATAAAAATCCCTTTGAGTGTTTTTTATGGAAAAATCTTCTGCTGTTAATTGAGGTAGTATTTTTGGATATTTTGGAGAAAACTGTAAGGTGTTCTGCCCTTCCATTATGGATTTTCCTAGACCAAGTGATACATATGCTATGCCGTCGTTGTATTCCATGTGTGATACAGGAAAAAAGTTAATACTTCTTACCACACCAGAAAAATCAGGATAAAAAAGATCTTCGTATTTTCTTCCAGCTATTTGCTGTACTATCACTCCCATTTTTTCTTCTTCTATTCTGTTAGATGTTGCAGAAAGATATGCTTTTGCAGATTGATAATACGCAGAAGCATAAGTTAGTTTTATTGCATTAATAAGTTGTTCGAGCCTA
>CAYPMK010000045.1:0-7320 GCA_964411885.1 uncultured Bdellovibrionales bacterium | reverse complement strand
GCTAATAAAGCATTTATAAAAGCTATTCCTCTTGCTTTACCACCTAGAGAACCAGAACCTATTCTGTTAAAATTACATTCTGCATTAAAAGTATCACAAGAAAAATCTGCTATAATACCTTGTTGTGATTCTTTTCTTGTAGCATAAAGTGAGTCGATAAGGTCGCGTCTTAGTTCTTGTATGCTATTAAAGTCATCCACTTTTCTTGGACGTAATTGACTTGCAAGTATGAATTCTCCTCTAGCCATAAGCCAAATAGAGAAGTGGTTCCTTTGAGCATGATATTTTATTGATTCATCAGGTACGGTCTTTAATAGTTCTTCTAGTTCCTTTAGGTTACTTGCAGTTCCAACGACATTTCCAGATGGTACTCTGAATATGAATTCGCCAAAACCAAGATCTCGTCTTAAAAAGTTGCCGAGTTCCTGTAATACTAATGGGGAGTTTTTGTCTATAAAAGAGGCTCCCAACTGGTCTGCTTTTTCTTTGTTCTCTGGTTCGTTAGAATGCAGTATTACAGGAAGGTCTGGTATTTCTGTTTTAACAGTTCTTATTAGTTCTAATCCAGCCTCTGCATTTATTTTTCCGTTTTTAGGGAATCTAACGTCAGAGATCATGCCTATTAGGTAATCTTTATATTCCTTGCATATTTTTAGAGCGTCCTCATAATCGCTTGCTAACATTATTTTTGGACGAGTTCTCATCCTGAATATTTTGTTCTCTCTTGTAAGACTAACGGAAATTAGTGCTTTTGTTTGTGCCATTACCTCAAAATACAGTAGTGGAAGAAAAGATGAGTAATTCTTTATTGAATCTTCTACGACTAATATTACCCTTACATTTGCAACTTCTGTATCGTGTTTTACGTTAAGTTTGTCTTCTATTAATTTTATTATAGCAAGAAAGATCTTGGTGTCTCCATTCCATGCAAAGATGCCATCAAAACTTTTTTGTAGTTCTTCTTTTGGCATAGGTGGTATTCTGGATGGTGCATGGGTAAGTAATACAGTTGATATTCTTGGGTACTGAACTTTTATGTCTTTACAGAATTTTACAACATCTACGTCTTCAAGCTGAAGAGTCGTTATAAGCATGTCATAGTTTTTTCTCTTTAGCATCTCTAGGGCTTTTTCTGCAGACTCAACTTGAGTTACCCTTGGGGCATAGTTAAGGTGATAGTCTGTAAATTCGCTAAAAATTTTCTCTGTAAGTTGCCCGTCCTCTTCAAAAATGAAAGCATCATACATGCTAGATACTAGCAGTATTTCTTGTACGTGATAGGGTTGCAACTCATAGAACCCTTTTAACCTTGGTTTAAAGGTAGCCATATCTTTAAATAATATGGGTAATTTTCATTTTTTGATATATCTTTTTGATGATATATCATAATTTTGTATCATACATATAAAGGGGGTATCATGAGTGTTCTGGATGTAATAAAGTTAAGAAAAAGTGTAAGGGCTTATGATAAGGAAAAACAAGTTTCAGATGAGAGTCTTCTTAAAATATTAGAAGCGGCAAGGCTGGCTCCTTCTGCGAAAAATGTACAAGAATGGAAGTTTATGGTCGTTAAAGACAGAAAGATATTAAAGGATCTAGTTCCAGCCTGTAAAGAGCAAAAATTTGTAGGGGACTGTTCTTGTGTTATAGCGGCGTGTTCCAATGAAACTGAATATGTCATGACGTGTGGGCAAGCAGCCTATGTGGTGGATCTTTCAATAGCAGTTGCTCATATGAGCTTGGTGGCAGCAGAATTAGGTATAGGTTCTTGTTGGCTGGGAGCATTTCACGAAGATAAGGTTAAGGGTGTGTTAAATATACCTTCTGATTACCGTGTTGTAGCATTGCTAACTCTAGGTTATCCTGCAGGAAGGCCATTATCACAAATAGTTACGACAAACAGAAAAGAGTTAAAAGAGATAGTTTGTTATGATAAGTGGTCTTTTTAATATAGCTGTAAATAAAAAGGAGGTTTTTTAATGAAGTTAAAACATTTGTTTTTTGTTCTAATCTCTTTTGCTTTTATCTTTAGCCCTTTAAGTGCAGAAGTGAAAAAACAGGATAAGGCAAAATATGTGTTCTTTTTTATTGGTGATGGAATGGGTATTGCAGAGGTGAATGCAACAGAAGCTTATCTTATGGCAAAAAAAGGCAAGATTGGTGTAGAACACTTGGAATTTAGTAAATTTCCAAATGTTTCATTGGTGACTACCTATGCAGTTGACAGATATATTACAGATTCTGCCGCCGCTGGCACAGCCTTGTCTACAGGTAATAAGACCAGTGTTGAGACCGTTGGTATGGATAGATATGGAAAGAAAAAATTTGTTAACATGGCAGAACTTGCAAAAAATGCGGGTATGAAAGTTGGTGTAATATCTACAGTTAATATCAATGATGCAACTCCTTCTTCTTTTTATGGACATCAGCCTCATAGAAAAATGCATAAAGAATTAGCACAGGATCTTTTGAACAGTGGCTATGATTTTTTTGGTGGTGGCGGTATAAAGAACGCAGACATAACAGCACAACTTAGAGAAAAGGGTTATATAGTTACTAATACAAAGAAAGATTTTAACAGGCTGAGTAGCAAAGATAAAATGATATACGCTATGTGTCCTAAGTTAGATAAAGATATGGCTTGCAGATTCTCTATAGAACAAGACAGCAGTGAAATAAGTTTAAGACAGCTAGTTTCTAAGGCTGTAGATGTTTTGGATAACCCCAATGGATTCTTTATAATGGCAGAGGCTGGTAAAATAGATTGGGCAAATCATGCCAACGATGTTTCTAGTGCTGTTAAGGATGTTCTAGCACTTAACGATGCTGTAAGCGAAGCGTTAAAATTCTATAAAAAACATCCTGATGAAACACTAATAGTTGTTACGTCAGATCACGAGACTGGTGGTTTTGCTATAGGTACTGCAAAAATGGAATATAATACCAACCTAAAACTTATTACAGATAAAGAAAGAGCCGCTGAGTCTGGTATTGCTTGGACCACTAATGCACATACAGGGATGCCTGTAGCTGCTTTTGCCATAGGTAAGGGTAGTGATAAATTTAGAGGCTATATAGACAACACAGATGTGGCAAAGAATATTATGTGTGCAATGGGTGTTAAGTGATAAAAGGTTTGCTATTAGAGATATGGTTCCTTTTTAGAGAGATGTCTCCGTACCTGTTATTAGGTTTTACAGTAGCAGGTATATTAAGAGTCTTGATACCGAATGAAGTGGTCCTAAAGTATCTATCTGGAAAAAGTTGGCGTTCTGTTGTGAATGCTTCAATAATTGGTGTTCCTTTACCTTTATGTTCATGTGGTGTTATTCCTGTTGCCTCTCACCTGAATAAGATGGGAGTTAAAAAAGGTCCTGTACTTTCTTTTCTTACCTCAACACCCACTACTGGAGTGGATTCTATACTTGCGACTTACTCGCTGATGGGGGGCTTTTTTGCCGTAATAAGGGTCTTGGCGTCTTTTACCACGGGAATAATATCTGGTGTTCTGTCTAATTTATTTGCTTCCAAAGAAATATCTTTTGTAGATAAAACTACTCCATTAAAAACATGTAGCAAGGACCTTGGTGATCTTAAGGGGACCAGTTTGCTGTATAAGTCAAAAGTCGCTCTTAAATATGCTTACATTGAGCTTATAGATGATGTTTCAAAATGGTTAATAATAGGCATGGTAACTGGAGGTCTGATCTCTTATTTTGTACCAGTCGAATTCGTTACTAAATATCTTGGTAATAGTTTTATTTCATACTCTTTAATGGCATTGATAGGCACACCAATGTATGTTTGTTCTACAGGCTCTATTCCGATAGCAGTATCGCTGATAATGAAAGGCATGAACCCTGGTGCTGGACTTGTGTTCCTTATTGTTGGTCCAGCTACGAGTACTGCCACTTTATCTTTTGTTGGTGGTAAGTATGGATCAAAGACTTTGTTTATTTATATAGGGACTATAATTGTTTGCGCTGTTGGCTGGGGACTAATCTTAGATCATTTTTGGTCAAGTTTTGGTTCTACTCTTTATATGAGTCATCATCATATGTCCTCTACGATCATAAAGAATGTTAGTGCAGTTATATTGATCGCCCTTATGTTAAGGAAATTAAAATAGATTGCATTTTTTTATTTAATAATATTAATTAGAGATTAGATGCTTAAAAAAGAAACATTACTGAATGAAATAGAATGTGGAGTGGTAGCCGAGGTTGTTGGTTTTGTTGGTGGAAGCGCTCTACAATCAAGGTTACGCGCCTTAGGCCTTTGTGAAGGTAAAAAAATACAAAAACTTTGTAACGTTAAACTTGGTGGACCAGTCGTTATAGAGGTAGATAGGGCACAAGTTGCTATTGGTAAAAAAATGGCAGAAAAGATAATAGTTAAGGTAATGAGTGAGAATAATTGTAGATGATAAACAAAAAACCTTGTTGCGACATCCTATTAATAGGTCAACCAAACGTCGGAAAAAGTGTTCTTTTCTCTAAATTAACAGGTATTCGTACTATAACTTCTAATTATTCTGGTACTACAGTATCTTTTTCAAAAGGTATTCTTAATCTTGCAGGTAGTGATTACGCTGTAATAGATGCACCCGGAACATATTCATTGGAACCTTTGGACGATGCTGCAAAAGTAGCATTAGATCTTGTAGACGGAGCTAAGAGGATCATAAATGTAGTAGATGCTACTCATCTTGAAAGGAATCTTGCTCTTACTTTGGAGCTTATAGAACAAAAAAAACCAATAATAGTTGCACTTAATCTTAGTGATGAAGCAAGACATAAAGGCATAAATATAGACGTAGATAAATTAAGGAAACACCTTGGAGTACCTGTAGTGGCTATTTCTGCTCTTACAGGAGAGGGAATAAATGATCTTTTAAGTATTATACAGGCTGTGCCTGCTGGTACAGAAATATCAATAGAAAAGCAGTCTGCACATCCTGCACATCACCCTCATATACCAGATAAAAAACATAACGAGACAGAACATGAAGGACACGTTCATCTTGATCCAAAAGATGTTTGGAGGAAGATAGCAGACATAAGTTCTGATGTTGAAAGTTTTACTAATAAAAAACATAGTTTTACTGATTGGCTTGATGATGTGAGTTTGCATCCAATTTGGGGTGCTTTAGTTGCTGTAATAGTTCTTCTTATTAGTTTTATAGCAGTGCGATTTATTGGAGAGACTTTGGTTGCTTGGGCAGAACAGTTGTTTAATGTTCTGTGGTTGCCAGTAGTTAGTAAACTTTCTACATATCTTGGAGCTAAAGGTTTTATACACAGTGTATTGATAGGTGGCTTAATAGATGGTCAAATAGATTTTAAGCAATCTTTTGGTGTTATTACTTCTGGATTATTTATACCCTTTGCCGCAGTGCTACCTTATATAATAAGTTTTTACTTGGTACTTTCAATACTAGAAGATAGCGGTTATCTCCCACGACTTGCCGTTTTTATGGATGGCATAATGCACAGAGTTGGCCTTCATGGCTATGCTATTATTCCGACGTTATTGGGTTTAGGATGTAATGTTCCGGGTATTTTGGCAACAAGAGTTTTGGAAACAAAAGAGCAACGCTTTATAACAGCCACGTTAATATCAATAGCGGTACCCTGTGTTCCTATGCAAGCAATGATAATTGGGGCTTTGGGTGGCTATGGTATATGGCCTGTAGCATTAGTGTATGGTTCTCTCGTTCTAGTTTGGTTTGTGGTTGGTTTTTTTCTCAAATATTATGTAAAAGAATATAGACCAGATCTTTTAATAGAAATACCACCTTATAGAATTCCGTCGTTAAGAGCACTTGGAACAAAGTTGATAATGAGGGTGTGGGAATTCTTAAAAGATGCACTTTTATTAGTAATGCTAGCCATACTAATCGTAGACATACTTTATTACTCAGGGGTTTTTGATTATATAGCAGATGTTGGTGCACCTGTTGTTACAGCAATATGGGGGATGCCAAAAGAAGCTATTATACCTTTGTTGATAGGGATCTTAAGAAAGGATGCTGCAGTTGGTGTTTTCTCGTCTTTGAACCTTGATCTTAAACAACTAGTAACTGGAATAATTATATTGGCTATGTTCTTTCCTTGTGTGGCTTCTTTTAGTGTGCTCATTAAAGAACTTGGCACCAAGTACGCACTTAAGAGCGTAGCTATAGTTATAACAGCCGCCTTTATTGCAGGGGCAATGATAAACTTCTTGTGGGGCTGGTTCTAAAAAAACTACTTTATTCTTCTGGTATGAAAACAAGACCGCATTCTGGGCATTCTTTTTGATCTGTATTGAATTCTGTTCCACAGGCAGGACAAACAGCTATTTTTGATTCAGGGTCGTAAACGCTGTTCAGTCTTTCGTGATCTATATCTATACCTTCAGCCTCTAGTATACTCAGGTTCTTCTCGTGCATATATTGCTGTATGGCTGGTATGTCCTCTAGTTTTACCCAGACTTCAACAGAAGGTTTGCACTTTGTTCTACAAGTTTGGTCGTTGTGTCGTGCCTCAAGTTCTACACCTTTTTCTGCCATGGCTTCTATGAGTTTTTTTGCTTCATTAACTTCTATTATACCAATAGGTACTTTGCCGTTTTCCTGAAAATCCATACGTTATCTCCTAATTGTTATTACTAGTCTTTAGTTTAGGATATTTACAATAAAAGGTCTAGAAATTCTAAGTAGCATATTAGGGCCCTCTCGGAGCGACAGATTAAGCCGACCGCATAGGGAGGGTTAAGATGGAGTGAGAGACTGAGTTGCCCTATGGATATCAGGCTCCATAGGGACAACGTGTCCTAATATGCTACTTAGAATTTCATATATTTGTCTTGAATAGAGGGGGCTTTATTTTTAGACATAAGTGGAGTATCTTCTTTGTCTAATGAAGTTTAAGGAATTTGTTTTTATAGATTTAGAAACTACTGGTCTTGATGACAAGAAGGATAGGATAATAGAGGTTGGAGCCCTTAAGGTAGATAGCCAACTTAACCCCATCGCTCGTTATCATACACTTGTTAATCCCGGCATGCCTATTCCATATGCGGTTACAATGCTCACACACGGTCTCGACGACGAACTTGTAAAATCTGCTCCAGATATTGCTAAAATAAGGAAAGAGCTTCTTGATTTCATACAGGATGCGCCTTTAATCGCACATAATGCCGGTTTTGAATCATCCTTTCTTAGAAAGCACGTTTCTCCAACGATGAATAATTTTTTTGCAGATACTATGGAGCTTTTTGCAATATTCTTTCCTTCTATAGGTAGCCTTAAACTAGAAGTTATAATAAAGGAGCTTG
>CAYPMK010000044.1:6017-11000 GCA_964411885.1 uncultured Bdellovibrionales bacterium | reverse complement strand
TGGTGCCCGGAGGGGGACTCGAACCCCCACGATTTCTCACTAGACCCTGAACCTAGCGTGTCTGCCAATTCCACCATCCGGGCTTAAAATAAAGTACTTAAATCGTAGTTGCTACTATGCTTTTAACGGTTATACTATATACCACTAAACATAATTTTATGGAGAGAATTTTATGAGCCGTTTTGATGAACTAAAAGATCGTGGCTTCGTATATCAAACCAGTGACCAGAAGGCTGTTACAGAGCTTTTGGAAAAACCAAATGGGAAGAGTTTTTATATTGGTTTTGACCCTACTGCAGACAGTCTGCACCTTGGTAGTATGTTCGCTCTAATGACTGTTTCTCGTCTTGCAAGCTTTGGTCTTAGACCAATAATAGTGCTTGGTGGTGGTACAGGTCTTGTTGGTGACCCAAGTGGTAAAACAGAAATGCGTAACATGATAACAGAAGAGATGGTCGCTAAAAATCTTAAAGCCATAGAAAAACAAATAAGACACATTATACCTAAAAGCCCAGAACCAATTTTTGTTAATAACGCTGATTGGCTAAAACCACTTAACCTTATAGAGTTCTTACGCGACGTTGGTAAGCACTTTAGTATAAACAGAATGCTTACGCAGGATTGTGTAAAGAACAGACTAGAAGAGGGTGGTCTTACGTATTTAGAATTTAGCTACATGCTTTTACAGTCATATGACTTTGTTTATTTGAATAAAAAGGAAAATTGTGTGCTTCAAATTGGTGGTGCTGATCAATGGGGCAATATGATAATGGGAATGGACCTTGCACGCAGAGTGAATAACAGTGACGTAAATTGTTTTACCTTTGAACTTATGATGACCGCTACTGGCGAAAAAATGGGTAAAACAGCCAAGGGTGCTATTTGGCTTGATGGACAAAAAACGTCTCCTTACGAGTATTATCAATATTGGATAAATATAGATGATAGAGATACTAAAAGGTTCTTAAATTGTTACACCTATCTTGATCCAAAAGATATTGCTGATATTTGTGCTGGTGACGTTAGAGAAGCAAAAAAACGTCTTGCTTTTGAAGCCACAAAAATACTTCATGGAGAAGAAGAAGCCAACAAGGCCGTGTCTGCAAGTAAGGCCCTTTTTAGTGGAGATATTGGTTCTCTTGAAGGTATTCCTGAATATAGTATGGAAAAGTCCAAACTTAGTGAGGGTGTAAACGTAGTGGATCTTTTTGCTGAAAGTGGTCTTTGTGCCTCAAAGTCAGAAGCTCGTCGTCTAATCCAAGGTGGAGGGGCTTACGTAAAAGACACTAAAATAGACAAGTTCGAACACGTAGTGACAGATAAGGATTTCGATAAGGGGGTTCTATTACTTAGGGCCGGCAAAAAGAAATATATAAAAATAATCTTGGATAAATAAATATTTAAGTTCTGAACGAACTGTCGAAGGTTTTGGGCACCACACTAGCCAAGGCGAGCGTTAAAAAAATGCAGATTTGCATTTTTAGTGAGGCGAGGCTTTAGTGTGGTCAAAACCGTAGACTAAAGTGAAGAACTTAAATATTTATTAAACATAAAAATTTATTCTGATATAATTCAAAACATTGATGAAGTATTTTGTTAAAAACATATGTCTGCTTGCGTTTGTGTTTGGCCTATTTGTTAGTGCTGATGCTTGGGCGCTGTGGGGTGAACAAAGAGAAGCTTATACCTCTGCCAGTTTTTTGGGTCGTGGTGGTGCAATGAGCTCAGATGTTAGCGACTATAACTCTGTGTTCGTTAACCCTGCTGGATTGGTTAAGATAGAAGAACCTGCTTTTAATGTGGAATTCCAAATAGAAGGTTCTACACATGTTGGCGATAACATGACTGCCCTTTTTGGTTATACTAACCATTGGATAGCGCATGACGAGGCTGATATAGAAAAATTAAGAGATCAGAACACAAGGGCAAAGCTTGCCTTTTTGGCAATGTATATGCAAAAGAACTTTGCTGTGGCGTTGGTAAGTTCTGGTGCAATGGATATGGCTTATGACGGTGCAACAGTACCTAATGTTCATACTTTTGCGGTGGGTGATATTGATCTGCAGATGTCAGCATCAAGGGGATTTCTTGAAGACGAGAGGCTAAGGATTGGTGCTACAGCAAAGATATTATACAGGACCGCTAGAACAGGATATTTATCTTATAACGATCTTGCTACTATTGGTGTTAAGCCAAGTGGCCCTTATACAGACGAAGGACTTGCTTTTTCTTTTGACGTTGGTTCTCAATATTCATGGTATTTTAAACAGTATGAGTTAAGCGTTGCTTTGTCTGCGTTAGATCTTGCTACGCCGTATGGGATACAAACAAAATTTTTGGGGAGTACCACCGGTGATAGACCACCTATCATGCCAGCAAGGATTGTTGCTGGAGCTGGCTTTTTGGTTCCAAATATATTTTCTAATTTTAAGTTAAGGACTAATCTTGATATAGTTAAATCCCTCACAAAGAATGAAACCAGCGTGCTAGATTGGATACATTGGGGTATGGAACTTAAGTTCCCTATGTATCTTGCTATTAGAGGTGGTTTGAACCAAGGCTACTGGGCCGCAGGACTAAGTGTTACTTACTGGTGGCTCGAGGCAAGTTTTGCAACTTATGCAGAGAATACAGCGATATATGATAAAAGTCTAGGCAGGATGCAGTCTAATAGAAGATATCTCTTCCAGTTTAGCTTCTTGATGTAAAAAGATATTTTGTTACAGAATCTATGAGTTTTTCTGAACCAAATTTAACTGGATCTGTAGCAGGAAGCCCAGTTATATCTTCTGCACGTTTTATTTCGTCTAAAGCTTGTTCTTTGCTAAGATCAAAACAGTTTAGTGATATTCCGACGACCTTTGTCTTATTAACTATAGACGATATTTCTTCGTGCATACGTATCATGAATTTATAATCTGGGATGTTTATGTCTGTGTAACGGAGTTTTTTTCTTGAAGGGACATGACAGAATACCATCGCATCTGGTGCTGTGCCATGTATGAGCCCGAGTGTTACTCCAGAATATATTGGTTGGAAGATGGAACCTTGTCCTTCTACAAAAAGGACATCTTTGTTCTGCTCTTCAAGTATTAATCTTTCTATAGCACCGGGCAAAAAATCACAGATTACTCTGTCTACGGCAATACCACTCCCTTTTATTAGTATGCCTATTTGTCCCGTGGCTATAAAACTGCTGTTAAAACCTTTATCTTGAGCGAGCCTGTTTAGCTCCAAAGTGGTTAACATTTTCCCTATATTACAATCTGAACCAACGGTAAGCACTCTTTTTGCTTTTGTTTGCAATACTTTTAAAGAGAATAGTTCAAGATCGCTAGGTACTACTCTTATGTTATATATTACAGCCTTGCTGTTCTTGAACATGGTCTTATATTCTGTGGAATTAGCGTCTACACCACCTAATTGAGAACTTATTTGCGGTATGGTACCAAAATTTATGTGTAGTGGATTTATTATGTCAATGTTGTTCTTTATTGCAGAAACTATTTCTTCTATCCAGCGACTAGGTAGTGTTCCTTCTGGGAGTACCATGCAAAGCACTAGTGCGTCTGTTTCATTCTTTACATCAGTGATACTGTTAACTACTTTTAGGCCAGAACCAGAATAAATATTAGGTTTATTTGTTGAGTGAGTGTTGTCTATAAGGAAAGCACAGTCTGAGAGCCTATATCTTAAAAGAGCAGAGGCTGTTTTGGATTGAAAAATGTCTTTTGCCCCTTCTACCATTAAAGCTGCTTTTTTAAAGTTTTTCATAGGTAAGGATTTATGCCACAAGAAAAAAGAAATATAAAGTATTATAGTCTTATCTTTGCTGGATACATTTTAGTGAATCTTTTGTGTCATCAAAGAACCTTGATTCGCATTCCACTGCATCATCCTGTTCATAAATACTATCTGTGTGGTTGTAACGGAAGGTTCTTGCCATTTGGAGTTCTTCTTCTGAAGGCTGAAATTGTATTTCATCAGCCATCAGATGAAAGGATAGGGTTATTAAGAGGCTTATTAATATCTTCATATCTTTACATATCGGACCTTTAATCATATAACTTTAGTTTAGTCATAAAGAAAGCTATAAAACCCCGATAATATTTGACCTTATTGGCCTTACATGTTACTTTTCCTGCCAGTTTTGGCTTTAAGGAGGAATACATAAAAAATGAAACAATCTTATAAGACCATAGCATTGTGGTTAGTAATGCTACTTCTTTTCATAGGGGTATTTAAGACCTTTGATGGACATAAACAATCCAGCATGGATGTGCCTTTTTCTACCTTTGTAAAAGACCTTGAGTCTGGCAAGATAGCAGAAGTTACTTTTAAGGGTAACCAAAAGATACAGGGAAAATTCAAAACAGACTACAACGAGGGTAAATATTTTAAGACAGTTGGAACTACAGGGGACGAAGCATTCAAACTTGTAAGGTCCTACGGTATTACTCCAAACTACGAGGAAGAAGAAAAATCACCACTTTGGCAACAGATACTGATCAACTGGGGACCGATGATACTTTTATTTGTGCTCTTTTTTGCGTTCATGCGTCAGCTTCAGGCTGGTGGTGGAAAAGCAATGAGTTTTGGAAAGAGCAGAGCACGTCTTTTGAATGAATCAAAAAAGAAGGTTTCTTTTAAGGACGTTGCAGGTGTTGACGAAGCTAAAGAGGAATTAAAAGAGTTTGTTGATTTTCTTAAGGACCCTAAAAAATACACTAAACTTGGCGGAAGAATACCAAAGGGAGTTCTTTTAGTTGGTGCTCCGGGTACAGGAAAAACACTGCTTGCAAGGGCTATAGCAGGAGAAGCAGATGTGCCATTCTTTAGCATAAGTGGTTCTGATTTTGTTGAAATGTTCGTTGGAGTTGGTGCAAGCAGAGTCAGGGACCTTTTTGAACAGGGCAAAAAGAATGCTCCTTGCATAATATTCATAGATGAAATAGACGCTGTTGGAAGACATCGTGGAGCAGG
>CAYPMK010000044.1:2505-5917 GCA_964411885.1 uncultured Bdellovibrionales bacterium | reverse complement strand
ACACCGGGTTTTACAGGTGCAGACCTTGAAAGCCTTATGAACGAAGCGGCTTTAATAGCGGCAAGGGATGGAAGAACTAATATTTGTATGCACAGCGTTGAACGTGCAAAAGATAAGATAATAATGGGTGTTGCAAGAAGAAGTATGATAATCAGCGACGAAGAAAAAAAGACGACAGCAATACACGAAGCGGGCCACACCATACTTGCAAAACTTGTAGAAGATGCAGATCCAATACACAAAGTAACTATAATACCTCATGGTCTGGCAATGGGTGTTACCCAAACACTTCCAGAGGATGACAGGTATCTTTTAAAGAAGAGCAAGGCTGTTGCGGACATCAAGGTCTTGATGGGAGGAAGAATAGCAGAAGAGGTTGTGCTTGGTATACAGACCACTGGTGCAAGCAACGATATAGAGCGAGCATCAGACATAGCAAGAAAAATGGTTTGTGCTTGGGGTATGAGTGAAAAGATGGGTCCACTAAGATGGGGTAACGAGCACGAGCAGATATTCCTTGGAAAAGAATTTGCTACTGTTAAAAACTACAGCGAAGAAACAGCCAAGATGATAGACGCAGAAGTAAAAGATATAGTTATAAAATGTTACAAAGAAGCAACGGAACTTGTTTCTAAGAACAAAGAAAGACTGCTTAAACTTTCTGATGCTCTGTTGGAAAGAGAAATGCTTAGTGCAGAAGAAGTTGATATGTTGATGAACGGTGGCACTTTACCGCCAAAAAAAGAGGCTGTTAATGCAGGCGTATCGGATAACTTACAAGGATGATAAACGACTAAAAGAAATAATAAATTCTGTAGGTGTAGAGCCTGCGGCATTACTAGGGCTTTGTGCAAAAGCACAGCATCTTAATATAATGTTAAAGAGTGTTAAGACTTCTTGGGCCAACATCATAAAACAAGAAATGCTTGCTTGTGGTGGCGATGCGGCGATAAGTAGGCATAGTTATGCTTGTAAAGAACCTTTTACCGACGTTATTTTAATGGGTACAAAAGCCCAGCTTGATCGTTTTGTTAAAAAAATGAAACAACAACCAGATTGTTTTAATGTGTTGGTAAATTCTGTAGAAGTAGCTTTGGGTAGTGACGTAGCTGTTGTGAATATAGGCAATAAAAGATACGATCTTTCTAAGGATTTTGTTGTTATAGGGATATTGAACATAACTCCAGATTCATTTTCAGATGGAGGTAAGTTCTTTAATTATGATTCTGCCATGAAGCGAGTAGAAGAACTTGTTTCTGCTGGGTCCAATGTAATAGACGTGGGTGGAGAATCCGCTCGTCCAGACAGTAACGTCGTTGTAACAGAACAAGAAGAGATGGAAAGGGTTCTCCCAATAATTAAAGCTGTTCGTTCTAACTTTGATGTTAGCGTTTCTATAGATTCATATAAACCACAGGTAATAAAAGAAGCATTAAAACTTGGTGCAGTGCTCATTAATGATATAAGTGGTGGTTCTGCAATAGAGCCTGTAATAAATGAAATACAGCAAAGTGGTGCATGTGTCCTTGCGATGATGAATAATTCCACTAAAGGATTTAGAGGAGAAACGCCAGATATTGATAGAGATGATCCAGTGGGTTTATTCATGGACTTTTGTCAAAAAAGCAAAGAAAAGTTCTTAAACTATGGAGTAGATCCTGAAAGGTTAATAATGGACCCCGGTATAGGCTTTGGTCTTTCAATTAACGATACAAGCAGGATATTAAATGGCATAGGATCTGTTACGTCGCTGGGTTTTGCTGTTTGTGCAGGCATAAGCAGAAAATCATATGTTGGCAAGATAAGTGGTCTAAATATTGACACTAGGGATGCTATTTGTAATGCCATATCATTGTATTTGATGGAGCGGGGTGTTAAAATATTTAGGACGCATGACCCAGAGGGTCTAAAGGGGGCTATAAAGGCCTTTAATGCGATACAAGGAGTATCAAAGTGCTGGACCTGATAGCAAAAGATGCTATTTCTAGCTTTAGGTGGATAGACGCTGTTGATATTATCGTTGTAGCTTTTATAATATATAAATTATTGATACTTATTAGGGGTACTAGGGCTGTACAAGCTTTGGTTGGCCTTATAGTGTTTGCATCGCTTTATGTTATTTCTGTTTCTTTTGGGCTTATTACCTTACACGAAATATTAAGACGATTTTTTAGTTATCTTGTCATAATAATAATCATAGTGTTCCAAGATGATATTAAAAAATTGTTGGCTAAAATAGGCAAGGCTCCTTTCTTTAATATTGGTCAACAAAAGAGCGATCAGGAACATTTTATAGAACAGCTAGTTAAGTCCTGTATTTCTTTATCGAGAAAAAAGATAGGCGCTCTTATTGCCATAGAAAGAAATATTTCACTCGTAGATGCAGTAGAAATAGGTACCAATTTTGATGCAGAATTAAAACCAGAGTTGATCGCAAGCATATTCTCTACTTCATCACCTATGCACGACGGTGCTGTATTAATAAAGGATGGAAGAATCTTTGCAGCAGGTTGTTTCTTGCCTCTTACTAATAGTTCTGGAATAGAAAAGACCCTAGGAACAAGACATAGGGCTGCAATAGGTTTGGCAGAGGTCACAGATGCAGTTATTATAGTTGTTTCTGAAGAGCAAAGGCAAATGTCTGTTGCCGTGGATGGTAATTTAATAAGATCACTTGATGGTCCTGAACTAAGAAAGACACTATATGAAATATTTGGTGGAAAGGGGAAAAAATAATGCCTAAGAAGATCCGTTCACACCATTATAAGAGGATGATCAAGAATATATTCTTAAAGGACTTGCATCTAAAATCTTTATCGTTGCTGCTGGCTATTGGCCTTTGGTTCACTGTAACAAGTTCAGAAAGAGTTGAATCTGTTAAAAGAGTTGCAATAGATTATGTTACAGCACCTGGTTTTGTTGTTAGTGATGATACCCCTAAATTTGTTGATATTAAATTAAATGGTCCAAGAATATTCATTAGAGAGGTAATGGATAGACGTGAATTTATAAAGTTGGATATACGAGGAAGAAAAGAACCTCAGTTTATCTATAAATTTTATTCAGACATGATGAATCTTCCTATAGGCGTTAAGGTGTTGGAATATTATCCTGCAGAGATTAATGTAAAAGTAGAGAAGCTAGGAAGAAAAAAGGTAAAGGTAATTCCTAGCATAGTTGGTGAACTTTTAAGTGGTTATAGGTTAGAAGGTGTTAAGATCGAACCAACAGAACTTGAAATATCTGGTTCGGAACTTGAGTTGAAGGTAATGGACGAGCTTTATACCCAAGTTATAGATATCAGTAAATACAAGGTCCCCATGAGGATAGAAACTACTTTGGATAAACGTTATTACAAACAGTTCAGTAATTTTTCTGCAGAACGTTTTACAGTTTATGTTGATGTAAAACC
>CAYPMK010000044.1:0-2405 GCA_964411885.1 uncultured Bdellovibrionales bacterium | reverse complement strand
AATAGAGAGGACTAATAATGCAAAGAAAAATATTCGGTACAGACGGCATACGTGGTATTCCAAATCATGAGCCGTTGACGATGGAAAATATTTTAGAACTTGGAAGAACGCTTGGGTATTTGTTTAGGGATGTAGACAAACACAAAGGAAAGATCCTTATTGGTAGAGACACAAGAAGCTCTGGCTATATGATAGAACTTGCTCTTGGTGCTGGTCTTTCTTCTATGGGCGTTGACGTAGTGTTTGTTGGGGCTTTACCAACTCCTGCAATAGCTTTTCTTACTAAAGACATGAGGGCAGATGCAGGTGTTGTTATATCTGCTTCACATAACCCATATACTGACAATGGTATCAAAATATTTGATAAGGATGGATTTAAACTTAGCGACGACATGGAACATAGAATAGAAAAGCTGATGTTCTCTGATGAACTTAAGAAAGCTTATGGTGCGCCAGAAAAGCTTGGGACAGTCAGGGACCTTAATGATGCTGGATCAAGATATGTTGTGTTTGCTAAGGAAACTTTCCCCAAAGACCTCACCCTTAATGGTAAAAAAATAGTGTTGGATTGTGCTAACGGTGCCGCCTTTGACGTTGGTCCATCAGTATTAAAAGAATTGGGGGCAGAACTTATTGTTACAGGCGATGATCCTAACGGTATAAATATCAATGATAAGTGTGGGGCTCTGCATCCAAAGAATATAGAAGAACTAGTTATTAAGCATAAGGCAGATATGGGTATAACCCTTGACGGTGATGCAGATAGGGTGATCTTAGTAGACGAGAAAGGCAATGTAATAGATGGTGATATAATAATGGCGATGATAGCGATAGAGATGAAAAAGAACAACGAACTTAAAAATAACACCATAGTTGTTACACCTATGAGTAATTTTGGTTTTGGTGTAGCCATGAAAGAGAATGGTATTAATGTCGTTGAAGCCGCTGTTGGAGATAGATATGTCGTAGAAAAAATGAAAGAGGGTTCTTACAACCTTGGTGGAGAACAATCTGGACATATAATACTCTTAGATCATACCACCACTGGAGACGGTATAATTGGGGCCTTACAAGTGTTGGCCTTAATGCAGAGAACGGGAAAACCTTTAAGTGAGCTTTCTAGGGTAATGAAAAAATATCCTCAGGTTCTTAAGAACATCAAGGTCAAAGAAAAAATACCTTTTGATAAAATGAGTGGTTTCTCTAAAAAATTAGATGAAATAAAAACGGAATTAGGTTCAAAGGGAAGGGTGTTCGTTAGGTATTCTGGTACTGAACCAATAGCAAGAGTAATGATAGAGGGTGAAGACCATAATAAAATAGCTAATTATGCAGACGAGCTTATAAGTATTATAGATCTTTCAACCACTCGTTAAGTTCTTTGATTGTTTTTTCGTAGTGAAGTATGTGTTCTTGAGGATCCTGTTGATCTATGATTATCTCTTTATCTAATATATTGGATATATCTAATAAGCTGATTTCTATACTTTTCATTATTTCATCTTTTGTGCCTGCAAACTCTTCTAGTTTTTTATTAAACAGAGGATTTTTATAAATTTCTTCATATAATTTGTGGAAGAATTTTATTACCATGTAATTACCATGTCTAGAGGCTAGGCTTATAAGGTCTCTTTCACCCTCAAGGATATTTACTTTAGCGTTCTTTCCACCATTGTAGATTAAGGTAGATAATATCTTTATCCTTTCGAGTATTTTATCTTCGTTATCACAATAAGGTATAAAAGAAGCTGCGTATGCCATGCTATTCCATCCGTTGTAATCCATTCTGTTTATACATGCAGCTGTCAGTTCAGAAGAAATAGAGAGAGCCATGTTCTCTACTTCTGCTGTGGTGAAGGAACTGTTCCCAGTGTAGCCTTTTTTTATGTTTGATTTGAAATTTGCTTTTATAGCATCAATAAGATATTCCACTACCTTATAGTTACCAGCAACCACAGCAAAGGTTAAAGCCGTATATCCTGTTTTACTTTGATATCTTAAATATGGTAATTCCTGATCTTTTATTGCCCTGTCTTTTTCCCACAGATATTTAAAGGCCCATTCTATGTTCTGCAGATCTTTTATACTCTCTTCTGTTATAGTACTGTTTGTTAGATATTTTACAGCTTCAAGGTCTCCTATTGCAGACGCTAAGATTAGTAGGTTAAGTCCACCATTGTCGTCTTTAGCGCTGAACTTTTTTGTTAGAAAGGTCTTGATGACTTCGTTCTTGTCTTCTGTACAATCGATATTTCTTAATTTTAACAGAAGCTGTCTGTCTAATTCATTTTTTAAAACATCTTTTGAATAAGTAATATTAGACAGTAATATTAGCAAAAAAGCTAATAATGTTCTTTTCATATTATTCTAATCTTCCTCTTGAAGATGATACAACAGTTGTTTTT
>CAYPMK010000043.1:0-11583 GCA_964411885.1 uncultured Bdellovibrionales bacterium | reverse complement strand
TCGTTTTACAGGAATCAACTGTTTTATCTATAACATAATTGGCTATAGCTACCGAACCTTTTATTATGTCTTCAATAGTTACATCAGCTACTGTAAATGGGCACTGACTCTTTGCAGTGTCTATTTTAGCTTGTATCTGCTCCATAGTTTCTTTTGAAAGTCCTGCTTTTACCTGTTCAACCATGTTTTTTAATAATGTTTTCCATTCTGGGTGTGAAGTAAACTGTTCATAGCTCAGCTCATACTGGTTACTTATTAACTCATTTATTACCGACATAAAATTATATATGGCTATAGTAGAACGTATTCTTTCAAGTTTAGAATCTGTTATAGAGTCAACCGTGTCAGTTAAATTAAAAGTTCCCATAGGATCTTTTTTAAGATCTTCCTCTATAATTCCACTTACTCCAGCCTCGTAAAGAACATCTAATATGTTCTGCGAGGTCCAACCGTTAGTTATAAGAGTAGTAAAAGGTGAAACAGCTAAATACCCTTCTGTAGTATCAACCTCTCTAGTCAATCCACCTGTAAAAGGATAACCATTATGGGTCCCTTTTTCTGTGGGTATTATCCTTAGAACAGAACCAATAGTTAAAGCACTTGCAAAAGAAAAAATTCCATCTGCATCTGTTGCTGTTGATTCTTGTTCACCAAGATCCTGCACACCATTATCATTTTTATCTTCGAACATCTTTGCGCCTATCACATATGGATCAACAAGCGTGTGGCCTGTCATGCTCCTAACATCATCTGCATGATCGTCTCCTCCACAAGAAGTAATAAGACCAATCATAAGGAAAGAAATAAAAAATAAAGACAAGATCTTCTTCATACTAAGACACCTCCGTTAAGAACATAATGTTCTATTACTATCTTTAAACCAATCAATATAAGAATAAGTCCACCAAGTATTTCTGCTATTTTTTGTACCTTGCATGCAAAAGCCTTTCCTAAATAGACCCCAATGAAACAAAGAATAAAGGTAACACTCCCTATTAGAATAACTGGAACAACAATATTCATATCAAGAAAAGCAAAACTTAGACCTACGGCCAACGCATCAATGCTGGTTGCTATAGCTAGCAATAAAAAAGTCCATCTGCTTGTTTTTTTTTGATGCTTTTCTTGGCAGGACGGTTTTACTCCATCATTTATCATTTTAGCACCAATCATAAAGAGAAGTATAAATGCCACCCAATGATCATAATCGAGTATATAATCCTTAAATCCCTGCGCCATTAACCAACCAATAACTGGCATTATGGCCTGAAAAAGAGCAAACAAGAAAGCAACGCTAAGAGCAAGCCTTAACTTAGACCTTAGATCCTTGATACCAAGACCAATGGACACAGCAAAAGCGTCCATTGCCAAGCCAATGGACAAAAGTAACAGCGTATAGAAATTCAAGTTAATTATTCCTTTCTGCGTTATCCATCATGAACTGCATATGTCTTTTATGTCTAAAACCCATATCATAATCATCATCCATATTCATTCTTTTAGGACAATGTTTTGGGCCAAAAATAAAACTATGAACTATAAACAACATTATTATTATTGAGGCTATTGAAAGAAAATATCCACCGATCTTAAGCCAACGTGATTTTTGTTTTTTGCCATAATGAAGAAACAGTATCCCAAATCCAAAAATTAATAGAGCAGGAAAAACTGGCATCAATCCACAATGACCAAACATAAACACCTCCAACCCTTTTTTACTTAGATTTGATAATACTATTTATAAATGAAAAGGACAAGCCCCTTGAATTATGTTAAAAATATAAAATATGCATATAAAGACTATCACTAAATGTGTTCTTTTGCTTGTTGTAATGCTTAGTTTTTCGTCGTGTTCAAGTTGCGGAGGGAGTAAAGACCCAAATAATACCAAACTCGTCGAGCTTTCTCTTTCTGTTGGAGCACTTGTACCTGCGTTCTCACCTGATGTAACAGAATATACAACAGAAGTACCAATAATAACAAAAGAGCTAACCGTAACTGCTACACCAGAAGACGAATATGCCACTGTGTACTTTGGAGTAAACCCAGTAAGTATTTACCTTGGCAAAAATACAATAACAATAGACGTAACTTCTGCTAACAAAGGACACAAAGAAACATATACGATAACGGTTACAAGAAAAATGCCAGACTTCCCTACTTTTATAAATCCAGACGACACCGTAGTAAGTAGCGAGAATTTCGGCTCAAGTATATCAAACTACGAAGACACTTTGGTTGTTGGAGCACCATATCAAGATAATGGCGCGATCCTTAAGGCTGGCGCTGTTTATGTATATAAAAAAACCAATGGTACATGGGCTCTCGAACAAAAACTAATATCACCAGTACCAGCATACGAAGAGTTTTTTGGTTTTAGTGTTAGCATCGTCACAAACACCATAGCAATAGGTGCATATAAAGAAGACACCACTCAAACAAACAGTGGTGCTGTTTATATATTTAAAAGAACTGGTAACACATGGAATTTTTCACAAACACTAAAAGCACCAACGCCTAATGTGAATGGTTACTTTGGTTATAAAACAGTAATAGCAGGCTCTGAACTTGCGATATCTGAGCCTTTTGCACCTAACATAGACGGTACACAGAACGTGGCGGGTAGAATACATATCTACGAAGAGGCCAGTGGAACTTGGACTTTTTCCACAACTATAGACGGAAGCACTTATGCCAAAGCCAATGACGAAATGGGAAGCAGCATGGCTTTTAATGGACTAATTATTGCCGCTGGAGCACCAAACACATTAACATGGCCATATGGAAAAGTTTATTTCTTTATAAAAAGTTCTAATACTTGGTCTTTTGCAGGCTTAGTACCAGATCCTAATATGAATCCTCTCTATGAATTCGGTAAATATATCTCTCTTAGTGGATCTTCTGTTGCTGTAGGAGTTCCAAATCAAAGTACAGGGGCAGTGAATAGTGGAGCAATATATGTTTGTTCTCTTAGTGGTTGCGCTACACAACCCATAAAAATGGGAACTCCAGTAGCTAACGAAAAACTTGGTACTGGTTTATTTATTTACAACGACGTCATAATTGCAGGTGCTCCGGGACACAACAGTAACCAAGGTGCAATATATGCCTTTGCTCAAGACAAAGATGGCTTATGGTCACTTACTGAAGGACCAATAACACCAGACACAGTTCAATCTGATGAAAATTTTGGTTCTGTAATAATAGGTAATAGCACTGGACGACTTATAATAGGATCACCCTATTGGGATTCAGGCATACACTCAGACGCTGGAGCCTGCTACATATCAGACTGATCAATCCACTGTTATGGATTTACTTACATTCTTTGGAGAATCAGGATGAACACCATGTTCTAGTATCTCTATCCTATCCAAGAAGGCAGCCTTCTTAATACTCATATTTAGAGCAAGTAATTGCAATGCAACTGTTGAAGAAAAAAATGTGAGCAAAGAGTCTCCTGTTTTTGGTAGTTTAATGTAACCGCTCTTGTACTCAACCCCTTTTCTTACAACAACAGCCTTGGTACATGCATCATTAAGGAGTTTGTTCTCCTCTGCTATAACATAGATATTAGCTCCACGTATCTTATGGGTATTGATCTGTGATATTGTTAGATTTACATCCCTCTCAGATGGGCCTGTAATAAACACTAAAGGATAATTAGAATAGAGGGTATCAAAGAAGTTGTGATCCTTGAATATCACATCAAACATCTTTCTCTCTTCTTCATTAAGACCTTTTGGCTCTATATCAGCAAAGGCATAATCAGAAACAGCCTTGTAGAGTTTTGTAAAACTACTACTATCAACATTGCTTAGTGCATCAGAGAATTTTTTAAGTAAAGCCCTAACAGAATGAATACCGAACACGGTATTAATACCAAGGATAGTGTTTGGGCCATGTTTAAATTCTGTAGCCTCGTAACCTTCTGTATGGTTAAGCACAACTTCCCTAACTTTAAGAGCACCTTCTCTTGCTATGCCGTACATCCCCGTTGCTAAAATATGTATGCTGGGTTCAAGATAAAGATTTTCTGACACAGCATCTATATCTTTTTTTGAAATATTAAAACTTGAGCTTATTAACTCTGGTATCTTTCTTACTCTGTTCTTGTGTTCAGAGACATCCTTACCTAATCTTTCTCCTGTCATTATTGCCAAGATATACAAAAGTGCCATTTGGTTCATAAAACTTTTAGTTGCTGGAACAGCTACTTCTGCACCACAGAACAACGGAATATAAACATCACTTTTTTCTAGCGCCAATGTTGAATTAACATTGTTCACTATTATTGCATTTACTGTTTTTACACCTGAATCCTTTATTTGATTAAGTATATCTACAAGGTCTTTTGTTTCTCCACTCTGACTTATTCCAACGATAAGATCCCCTTCCCTAACAGAGTTCATTACCTGAGATCTAAAATCACCGGGTAACATTGCTTCAATGTGTATTCCGGCTACAGCATCAAAAAATACGGCACCAGTCTTTGCTGAATTAAAAGAAGTTCCACAGGCAACACAATAAACGGAATTACCCTTCTTTTTTGTTTTGCATATAAGTTCTACGAACTTTTCTGCACGTTCTTTTGCATCAAGGGATTCTTCTGCCACAAACATACTATCTATCAAAGAAAGAGTGGCTTGATCGCTGATGTTCATGTTAGAAATTTCATCAAGAAAACCAGAAAGAGCAGAAGCAAAATCATTCTTTGTTTTTATAGAGAGCTTTTTAGCTAAACTAGTAAGTTCTGCAAATTCTTTGGTAGAAAAAAGTTTTGTACATTTATCACGCAATCCGTCCCAATCAGTACTACTAGCCAACTCATTTATTTTATCTCTTACGAACTTATCTAAACTTGCTGGAACGCCTAGTTGTACTCCATCAAGATATACTGATATCAATTTAGCGACGGTATCTGATTGGCTGTATATTTCTTGCTCCATAAAAAATTTAAAAGAATCACTAAGTTTAGTTTCTTCTATTTTAAGTTTACTTCTTACAGGCTTTCTTTCTATGGCTTCACCTGTCTTTAACTGGTACATCACATATTGTTCATTAGTGAATATACTGAATTCATCCTCGTTAATTGGTATCAAGATCTTTGTCAAAGAAAGAACAGAAGCAAGATCTGATGAAGCTATTATAAAGGAGCCATTAACAGGATCTTTACCCTGTCCCATATAAAGACTGCTTCCTGCTTTTATACAAGCCATAGTCTCTGTAACAGGATCAACTACAACAGCGGCAAAAGAGCCGTTTATTTTTTTAGAGGCAAGAACTATTGCATTCTTAAGCGCTTCCCATCTTGTTTGAATATTAGAATCTTTTATCTTAGAAAGCTCTATAGCAAAATAATGCTCTACAGTGTGAACAAGCATTTCTCCGTCGTTGTCACTAAGTACCTTATGACCTTCACTGCTAAGCCATACCTTTAATTGATCACAATTGGTTATATTCCCGTTATGAGCACCATAAAGATGTGTTTTACATTTAACTTCGTGAGGCTGGGCATTCTCTTTTGTTACCATGCCAAACGTAGCCCATCTTACCTGTCCACAAAATATCTTTCCATGTAACTTATTTATACCGAGTTCTTTAGTGACTACAGAAGGAGCTCCAACGTCTTTTTTTAGTACTATATCGCCATGCTCATTCTGTATAATAGCACCAGAAGAATCATATCCCCTGTATTCAAGCATACACAAAAGTTTTGATGAAACTTCACCAAGGTCTTTCCTATCTTTTTCACATCTTAAACCTATAACACCACACATCGTTATTTACCTCACTCAAACAAGACTGTCTTATTTCAATTTTTTGGGAGCTTGTAAAGTTAATAATGCTTTTTTGTTGTCATTTTGCGCCACTCTTCTAACGCCTTCATGGCCTCTTCCTGCATTAGTTGCTCGGCTTTTATCTTTCTTGAAGAAAGTGGTTTATTAAGTTCCTCATATATAAAATAATCATCAAAGCCTATTTTGGCCGCATCTTCTCTGGTACAAGCATAATACACTCTATCTATTCTAGCCCAATATATAGCCCCCATACACATTGGGCACGGCTCACAAGAACAATATATTTCACAACCTTCAAGATGATAGGTATTTAACTCTTTACAAGCCCTTCTTATTGCTACCGTCTCTGCATGTGCAGTTGGATCATTTGTAGAGGTAACTTCATTATGAGCAACAGATATAATTTTACCGTTCTTTACTATAACAGCCCCAAAGGGCCCCCCTTTTTGATCTCTAATTCCTACATTTGAAGTTTCTATGGCCAAAGCCATGAACTCTTCTTTTTTATCTTTCTTCAAGAGTTCTTTGTTTTCCTTTTTCTAACTATTTTTTTCTTCGTCTTGTATAAAGTACTCTGAACAGTACCCATGGGGCAAAAACTACACCAAGCCCTGTGATGTATGGCAAAGCCAAGTATAAGAGCCGCTACCGTAGTTATTGCACACATGTTAACGCCTACCATGCCTAATCTTTCCCAGAACCAAGCTTCATCCCAATATGCAAAAGCCTTAACCGTATTGAGCATGAAAAAGCCCATGAGTAGAATAAGCACGACTATCTTAAACAAAATATTATTAAAAAACTTTGGTAAACTTTTATTCTTGCTCTTACCTTTTATTTTAAGCAAAGGAATATCAAGCAAAGCTCCTCGTGGGCAGACATTACCACACCAATAACGCCCCCTGAATAGAGCCAAGATCATAATTGCAAACAACATCGGATACATTAATAGTCCCAACAATGGAAACCAAAATCCAAGAATCGAAATTATTAACACTAAAGGCCAAATTAATTTTCTATACATAATAACTCAGATTATAGTTCAGAACCTTAAAGTATTCAAACAAGTATTTTCTCATACAAAGTTCCTGTTGTGACTTATTTAAAGACCCCATATAATACAATTCATGAAAAGATCTAAAACATTCTTAAATAAATCCTACGATGTACTAATGATCCTTATTGGTGGTCTATTAGAGGCTATTGGCATAAACTCTTTTTTGATACCCTCTGGTTTTTTTGAAGGTGGAGCAACAGGTCTTTCCATGTTGGGCTCTACGCTAACTGCCACCCCACTCTATTTACTACTAGTAATAATTAACACACCTTTCTTAATGATGGGATGGAAACGTTTTGGTTATAAATACATAATAAAATGTATAGTGGCCATAATATATCTATCACTACTAATAAAATTTCTCCATCTTGGAGTATTTTCGCACGACAAGATACTTTGTGCTGTTTTTGGTGGTATCCTTGTTGGAGCAGGAACTGGTTTTGCTATTAACGGAGGCTCTGCTCTTGATGGAATAGAAATAGCCTCTATCATACTCGGCAACAGACTGGGTTTAACCGTAGGATCAATGATACTTTCCTTTAACGTTATCATCTTCTCTGTAATAGCACTATTTCTTGGTTACGAGCCTGCATTATATTCTGTACTAACCTACATATTCTCTTCAAAGACTACTAACTTTTTAGTCCACGGTCTCGAAGAATTTGTAGGCGTGTCTGTAATATCTAAGAATATAAATAAGATTAGAAAGGTCCTAATAGACGAAATGGGTATCGGGGTCACTATATACAACGGCAGGACAGGGCTAAAGGACGTAGAACAAGATATACTTTTTTGTGTTGTAACTAAATATGACATTCATAGGATACGAACTATGATCAACACTATAGACGACAAGGCATTCCTAATTATGAACCCTGTAGATAGTGTACAAGGCGGACTTGTAAAAACTAAGCTAAGAAACAAGAGAGTCTAATCAACGTTTGCAAGAAAGAACGTCTATCAGTTCACAAAAGAATTGTTTTATAGTTGTTTCTGATTGTAAGTGATGCCAAGAAGTATTGGTTATTTTTTCCTTTAATTCCTGTAATTTTTTATTAACGTTATTGCAATTACAACCACAATTATCCTTTTTAACTTTTTTTACTATCCCCTTTTTTATTGTTTTCTTTTTAACTGGCATTTTTTCCTCCGCCGAAGAATCTAAAGCTACAAACAGCTGCTTGTCAATTCAGATTTTATTCACACAAGAACACTTTATGATATACTAGTATTACGACCTTAATGGAGGTAATTAACTTGGATATCAGGAGCAAGATAACAAAGAGCTTTAGGAATAATTTCATAAGTGGAGCACTAGTACTAATACCAGTCACAATAATAGTATGGCTTTCTGTGTTTCTTCTTAACATATTAGGCGGTGTAAGGAATATACTCCCCAGCTCTATAAGTGATTCAAGTAACTATCTTGTAAGACTATCTTCTTCTTTGTTTGTTTTAATCTTTATAGTTCTATTTGTAACTATTGTGGGTTGGCTATCAAGAAAGATCATCGGCAAACAGTTAATAAAATTTGTTGAAGAGGCCATAGCAAAGATACCCGTATTAAGAAGCGCTTATAAAGCTATTAAGCAATTAATAGATATTTTTTCTGGAAAGAGCGACCAGTTCAAGGCTGTTTGTCTGGTAGAGTTCCCAAGAAAAGGAGTTCTTACATATGGCTTTATAACTGGAGAAACAGTACTGGCAGAAAAAAAATATTATTATGTTTTTGTATCTTTCACGCCTCCTACATCTGGCTTTACGATACTAGTCGAACAAACAGATGTTATCAGGGTAGACACAAGCGTAGAGGAAGCTTTTAAAACAATACTCTCTATGGGTGTTTTATCATCTAAGACGAACATACAAAGTAATGATAAAAAATGAACGGACAAATATTATTCATAACACTTATAGCCTCTATATTAATATTTATAGCCTTGTCTAGATATTCAAAACAAAGAAAAAGAAGAAAGATCATGTCACAAGAAACACCAAAAGAATGGGACCTTATCATAAAAAGGAATATACCCATCTATGAACAGCTTCCTAAGGAGCTACAAGAAAGACTCTTGAGGCTAATGAAGGTTTTTGTAGCAGAAAAGAATTTTGAAGGTTGCGGAGGATTAAAGATAACAGAAGAAATAAAAGTAACCATCGCTGCTCAGGCATGCTTATTGGTATTGAATAGGAGATCAGACCTTTACCCAAACCTTGATTCAATACTGGTATACCCAAGTTCCTATTCTGCAAAAGAGATAGAACCAGTAACATATGGAACCTACATCGTAAAAGAATCAGCTAGGATTGGTGAATCTTGGAAACATGGTATTGTTGTTCTTGCATGGGATCATGTAAAAAATGGTGTTCTAGAAATAGACGATGGTCACAACGTTGTTCTTCATGAATTTGCACACCAATTAGATAGTGAACCTTCTAGACCATCAAGCTACATTACATGGGCAAGGATCTTATGTAGGGAATTCCAAAAATTAAAAAAGAATATAGAAAAAGATAGCGAGTTCGTACTTGATGATTATGGAGCGACAAATCAAGCAGAGTTTTTTGCTGTTATTACAGAATCCTTTTTTGAAAAAGCCCTCTTGATGAAGAAAAAACACCCAGCGTTATACAAAATGTTAAAGGATTATTATAAACTTGATCCAAGTAAATGGGTGGAGGAAAAATGAAAACCATAATACGTATGGTCGTTATTTTCATACTATTAAGCATAGCCAGCACAACCCTTATAAATTATTTTGATATAGAATTTGGAGTTACAGATTACTGGGAAGTTCACGGTATATTCTTCCTTATTTTTATAAGTATATTCCCAAGGCTAACATTGCTTTTTTCTAGCGTAGCTTTTGGTGGAGTTTTTTGGTGGTTAGGTTTCTTTTTTGCACCAAGACTACTTGTAGCAATACTAGCTACAGTCTCCTATTGGAATACGAATAAAATACTTGTGATAATATCTTGGCTACTGGCTATTGGTGGAGAAAGTTCAGAAAAACTCTTTATCATAAGGAACAGATCCTTTCATAGATCTAACAGAAAAGCTTTTAATGATCCAAACGTAGTAGAGGCTGAATTTGAGGAGTTAAACAAATGAGTAAAAAAAGTTTATTTTTTTACACGATATTCTTGCTGACTTTCTCAAGCAATGAATCTTTCGCAAAAAAAGCAGAACTCTATAACACCATAAGACCAGTAAGGAACCTATCTTTCTCTGTAGAACCAGAACTTGGAATAGATCAATATAACGGTGATGGATACTCAAAAACAGCTTTCTGTTTTGGTATTGGAGCTATACACAATCTTGATATCAACCTGTTATATAAAATATACAGCGACTCAAAACCATACTACGGAGTACACCTTGAATATCATTTTATAAAACAAAATCCTATAAAGTTTGCCATAAGTACTGGCGCACACTACAAGAACGGGATCACAGTTTATGACCTCACTCCAGTACTTGGACATAAGTTCAATGGATTTTCTTTTGCCACAGGCCCAGAAATGAATTGGGCATTGAACAAAAATAAGTCCTTTATGCTGGATTGGTTCTTTGGAATATCTGCACCTTTTGCAGAAAGATTTGAAGTCTCTGTTAGTATGGGACTACCTATTAAGAATGAATCCTATTGGATCTCTAACGGCTGGACCATCTATTTTTGAACGTTCTTAACTGAGCCATATATCGTTTGTGTAGGATAGGCAAAGTCTATCCCTTCTTTTGCAAATCTCTCGAATATCTGTAAATTTATTTCTTGTTGTACATCCATATACACTTTGAAATCAGGATCTTTAACCCAATACACAGTCTCGAACATAAGAGCAAAATCGCCATAGCCCTTAAAGTGAGTTCTCTCTAATCTAGCCATTTTTTGAGCACTTATTATTTCCTCTATTATTTGAGGTATCTTCTCTATTTTTTCTTTGCTGATCTGATATACAACGTTCAGATTAAAGATTATTCGCCTTTCCTGCATTCTCTTAAAATTCTTTATTTGTCCTTGAAGCAGTTGTCCATTCGGGAATATTAACTGTTCACCAGATATACTTCTTACTCTTGTTGTTTTTATACCTATTTTTTCAACATTACCCATATTCTCGCCAACTACTATAAAATCACCGACTAAGAATGGCTTATCAAGGATTATAGTAAAAGACGCAAAAAGGTCTCCTAATATATTCTGCACCGCCAAAGCTATTGCAATACCACCAACTCCAAGACCAGCTATAAGGGCTGTAACATCTACTCCAAAGTTATTAAGTACTAAAAGTAAAAGAACAATGTATAAAAGAAATTTAGTCGTAAAAACAGCAACCCCTATTATAGCGGCGTTAGAAGAGTCTTGAGACATCTTTTGTAAAATATAATGTTCCATAAGAAATTTTATTGTCTTGTTACCGGTAATAGCGACTTGCAATACTACCAGAACAAAAACGATCTTACTTATAATGTAAACGGTATAAGGTGTTGCTTCTAAAAAACGAACAGCCACATACAATGATATGGCTACTAAAAATAATACTTTTACAGATGCAAGTATTTCTGCCAAAAGATCGTCTATTTTTGTATCTGTCTTCTTACTTAATATTTTTATTCTATATGCGAGTATCTTCTTGGACCAATACAGCAATATATAAGTTACAACAAAAGCAAGCATCGCTTTTATCCACGGATTATAAAATAAGGACATAATAGAACCTCCAAAA
>CAYPMK010000042.1:0-11742 GCA_964411885.1 uncultured Bdellovibrionales bacterium | reverse complement strand
GAGGGTCCTGTAAAGGCTATCTCTATGTGTAGTTATACTATTAAGATTTTGTTCTCTAGATCAGCAGAAACAATAGTTTTATGTTCAAGGATATTCTTTTTACCCTGCCCTGATATTGGATAATAATTCTCACTGTGGCCTTTAGTGTTATCTTCCCAAAGCACTTCTACAGTTTTTTTAACCATGCTGTTAAGTGAAGCAAGATATTTTTGGTCAGAAAGTTCTAAAAGTTTTGCACTCCTCTGTTTTGCCTCATTAATATCTACAGAACCTTTCATCTCTAACGCTTTAGTGAGGGGTCTTGGGCTGAACACAAAAACATGTAGTTTATTCACTGGGCTATCATTAATTAGGTCATAAGTGTGTTTAAAATCGCTTATATCTTCTTGCGGGAATCCAACTATTACATCTGCAGCAACAAACAAAGAACGACCCTTTAATGCCCCATAATAACGTTTTAACGAGTTCTTAAAGTCATCAGCAGTGTAATCATGTCTGTTCATTAGTTTTAATATCTTATCTGAGCCACTTTGAAGAGAAATGTGAAGATGCGGACAGATCCTTTTATCTGTCATTAATTCTAATAATTCAGAACTTAACTTTGAGGGTCTTAAACTAGAAAGTCTTATTCTTGGCATTTTTGTATCTTTTAGTATTGTTTTTAAGAGGTCCTCTAATCCATTTTTATAAGAAGCAATGTTTATACCAGTCAGCACTATTTCTTTTATTCCTTCACTGTAAAGCTTATTTACTTCATTTATGACTTGTTCCTGTTCTTTACTCTTTTCTTTACCTCTAACAAAAGGGACTATGCAATACGAACAAAAACTTTCACAACCATCCTGTATCTTTACAAAAGCTCTGGTTCTAAAAACACTACTAGTAATATCAGTCCTACTATTTACACCATCTATATTAATGTATTCTGATATCAGAGAAAGAATATCTTGTTCGAGGTTGTTATAAGCTAGATATTTGTTATTAGAGGACAGTTCTTTAAAAAGTGTTTCATAAGCTTCTTTGTCACGCCTTCTTGAACATCCAGAAACAATGATAAGAGAATCTTTGTTATTTTTATCCAATTTACGTACAAGATTCCTTGCCTGAGCTTCTGCAGACGCTGTTACAGCGCAGGTATTTATAACATGGATATCTGCCTTAAGTTCTGAATCAAGAATATGGAAAGTCCCATGTTCTAGTAAGCTAAGAGCCATATCGTTGGTGTCTGACAGATTGCACTTACATCCAAAAGTATGAAAAGCAACACTTATCATAGTGAATTTAAGAGCCTATCAAAAGAAAGAGCCATAGCAGCAGCTATCTTTTTAACCTCATCTATGGAGCTTGGGCTCTGACAATATATACATGCAAAAACTTCGTTCTCTATACTTACAGGAACTATTGCCAAGTTTTCTGGTATAAAGCTTCCAAACCTTTTAAAGAACATATCATTAAGATAACCACCTTGAGCTTGACCATGAAATTCTTTTTTGTTCTCAAAAACCCATTGGAACATATTCGGTGCTGAAAGACTAACTTTGTAATCCTCTACCTCTCCTTCCATATGTTCACCAAAACCTTTAACGCCTACCATGTAATCTTCTTTTACGAACAAAACCAAACCTGCTTCAGAAACATTCTGTAATTGCTCTGTTACAGCGTTCAATATACTATCTTTTGAATCAGCTTTTTCTATATTAGAAACATCCACGTCTTTATGTAGAAAAACTGATCTATTATTTTCACTTAACTTTGTATCCTCTACGACTTCAAACTCTGGCACACTATCTGGAAGGTCAATTTTAATATTGGTGTTACTAATGTCCCTAAACTCTTCTTGTTCCAAGCTCATATCAAACACCCCTATATCATCTGTTGAATCTAATTTAGGCAATGGAGGAATATTTGGATCTGTAGCAGGAATAAGCTCTGGTTTCTTATTAGGTAAAGGAAAGTTCGGCGGCGGCGGTGGAGTAAGATCATCTGTATTTGGGATCCTTTCTGGTTTTTTATGTTTAAAAAGCTCTGGCAAAGATAAACCATAATATTTATTTAGAGCTTTAGTTAAGTCGCTAGCAAGAGTTCCATATGGAATTACCCTTAAATGTGTAAAAAAACAGATCTCGTTAAGACAAGGGTCATGAGTTGGATCGAACATAGCTATATGTATGTTAGTTCCATCCTCGTGGAATGGCATAAAATGATGTCGTTCTACAATACCCTTTGGCACCATTTTTAATACAGCTGGATTTACATTAAAAAGTTCCTCTTTGCCAACCACTTCTAGTTTTAATTTATTCTTTATAACTTTAAAAACATCCTCTTCACTACCATAACCAAGAGTAAGCAGCCTCTCTACTAAAGAAGTACCATACTCATGTTCCATTGACGCTGTAACGGCGTTCTCATCTACAATTCCTGCTTTCAACAAAGTGTTAACTAGTTCTGTTCTCAAGTTCTTTTCCTTCCTTTATGTATTGCTTTTCCATGCACATCCTCACACGCCTCAAGAATGATCTCTGAAAGCGTTGGATGAGGATAAATGAATTCTGTAAGTTGTTCACAAGTTAAATTTAAAGCCATTGCCATAGTAAATGGGATCATTAAATTGTCTGCATCTTTTCCAACTATACAAGCTCCTAGTAGTTTATCATCGTTGTCTGCCATAACTTTTACAAAACCTTCCGTTTCTCCCATTGCTATTGCTTTACCCATAGCAGAATAAGAAAATCTTCCAATCTTGTATTCTATTCCCTGCTCTTTTATTTGTGTTTCTGTAAGACCAACACTAGCAAGTTCTGGTATTGAGTAAGTTACTCTTGGAACTACGTTAAGGTTTGGACCTTTGCCTTTTTTTGTTATCTTTGCAATAACATTTAAGGCACAGGCAGAAGCATAATGTGCAAGCTGTATAGAGCCTGTTACATCTCCTACGGCATAAATATTTGTAACGTTAGTATTAAACTCTTTATCCACCAATATTTGCCCTTTATCACCTTTTCTTATACCTGCTTTTTCAAGATCAAGCCCCTCTGTGTTAGGCCCCCTACCTATTGCAACAACACAGGTATCAGCCTCTATAGTGTCACCATTAGATAAACTTAATTTTCCTTTCTCTATTTTTTCTACAGAAACATCTGTAAATATCTTCACTCCTTTGTTCTTTAAAGAACTCTCTACATATCTTACACAATCCCTATCCTCTGTAGGAAGTATCCCTTTTAATTTTTCTATAATTGTAACTTCTATGTCCATGGAATTAAGTACGAATGCAAGTTCACAACCAATAACACCTCCACCAACGATAACTACTTTCTTGCCGAGTTCATAATTATTAAGCACATGAGTACTATCTACTGTAAAACCTTCAACAAAAAGTGCTTTTGGTATTATAGATTTAGAGCCTGTAGCAATTATAGCATTTTTAAATTTAACAGCATCATCCCCTACTTTTACCTCCGTAGAAGAAACAAAACTTGCCTTTTCTTTTTTAAGCTCAACTCCATATGATTTTAAAAGTTGCTCTATACCTGTTGTAAGTTTATTAACTACAGCGTCTTTTTCTGAATAAATATCACTCTTATTTATTAAAAAGTCCTTTACCTCTATACCCTTTCTTGGTTTTTTTGCAGAATAAATAGACTCGGAATATGATAAAAAACATTTGGTTGGTATGCACCCTATATTAAGACAAGTACCACCTACTTTATTTGCTTCAGCAAGGATAACCTTTAAACCATTCTGTGCCGCTCTTATTGCGGCAACATAGCCTGCTGGCCCTCCTCCTATTATTAAAAGATCTGTTTCTATCATAACATTTTACTCCAGTTCTTTATTGTTATCTTTCTTGTATTATCATTATTAGGTTCTATTTCAACAATAACCATATTAGCTTCCAAGTCTGGAAGATGGTCTACCCATTCAACAAAGATCATACTATTTTCGTCATCTATAGCCTCTAAAAAACCCGTACCAAAAAGTTCTTCTACCCCGTAAACCCTATAAAGATCTGCATGGAACACTCTTTTTTCACCACAAGAATATTCGTTAACTATAGTAAAAGAAGGAGAACAGGCCACTTCTTTTGGACAAATCACACTAAGTATACCTTTTATCATAAGGGTTTTTCCAGCTCCAAGAGTACCCTTAAAACCCAATTTAAAACCTTTATTATGAGCAATAACGAACTTTCTTAGTTCTGTCCCCAGCTCAACACCTATTTGGAACGTTCTATCTGCTGAATCACTTATTAAGACTCTATCAACCATGAAATTACATCCCCAAGTTTTGATATTACGTCTGTAGGAAGCATACTAAGCTCAGAAACACCTTTTTCTTCGAGTAAGGTATCTGCACAAGCACCATGAACGAACATTCCTAAAGCGCCGGCTTGATAAGGTTTTAATCCCTGAGCAACAAAGGAAGCTATTATACCAGAAAGCACATCCCCACTTCCACCCTTGGCTAAAGCTGGTCCGCCTGTTGAATTAACAAGAATATTATTTTTATCTGCATACAACAAACTCCTGTATCCCTTAAGTAGCAAACTAAATTTTTTATCTTTACAAAAGTCCTCTAGCATTCTTAGTCTTTTACTCTGTATAGCGTCTGAACTCGTTTTACAAAGACGAGCCATTTCTCCCGGATGTGGAGTTAGTAGAACATCTTTTCTGTTCTTTATCTTAGATATTAACTTTGCATCTCCAGATATAATATTTATTGCATCAGCGTCAATTATGATTGGTATCCTTATTTTATCTAACAGTTCTTTAAGTTCCTCTTTTCTTTTTGTACCATAGCCCGGACCTATTAGAACAGCATCAAAATCTTTAAAACTACTATCTATTTGATCTATGTTCTTTATCATTGCCTCTGCTGTCAACATAGACATCCTTTTCCTTAGCTCTGTTGCTGTCCCATTGATACAAACAACACTTACAAGACCAAGTCCACTCCTTAAAGCCGCCATTATGCTCATGGCTACAGCACCTTCCATGCCCTCTTGTGGAGCAATAACAGCTAAGTGACCATATCTACCCTTATGAGAATTCAAGGTCCTTTTAACTGGGTGTACTAGTTCTTTTGCCTTACGTTCTGTTAATAATTCATACTGAGAATCTATTTTTGGCATACCACAAAAAAGACTTTTAATTGCAACTTGCCCTGCATGAACTGCTCCGGGTGCTGTATACAATCCTACTTTTGGTACTGCAAACGTCACTGTTATATTACAATTCAAAGCTCCTTGAGTCACTTCACCAGTATCAACATCAAGACCAGAGGGAACATCTAGTGCTATTTTAAAGTCAGCTTTCTTACAAAGCTCAAAAGCGCTTAATATTTGTTTTGATAATCCTTTATTAGAATTAAAACCAGTTCCATAAACAGCATCTATAACTATGGTATGTCTCTTTATTATCTTCTTAAGCTCATTTATTTTCTTAACACCATATATGTTTATATTGGGAATAGTTTTTTTAAGTATCTTTAACTCTGTCTTCCCATCTTTAGTTACAGGTTCGCCATTCAACAAGAATACATCAACTCTAGCTCCATCAAGTGCAAGCAACCTTGAAACACAAAGTCCATCAGCACCGTTATTACCATTACCACAGAGTATAACAAATTCTTTATCATACAAAGGCCAGAACCTTATGGCTATCTCTTCATAAAGACCTCTAGAAGCATGCTCCATTAAAACCAGAGATGGCATACCAAGTTCTTTAATGGCGTAGGCATCTATAGAACGTGCTATTTTAGAAGTGTATAGTTTCATTGTGCGCAAGCATCCTCTTTTTTAGATGTAGGTTTTGCTGTTAATATTACTACAGAACGAGGCTGTATTAGATAATCATTTTGATTTTTTAAAACATAACTTTTTGTAGTCTCAAGAATATCGTTAGGGCTATCTTTATCTGTATCACAAATAAAATGCCATTTCTTACCCTGAACTTTAGGCAATAGGTATTTGTGTGTTTCCCAGTGACTATTAAGTATTATAAAAATATCGTTACAATTCCTTTGACTATATCCCTCTATAGGAGTCCAACCCTTTATAAAAAGGGCAATGTTATAATTATTTGGACTCCAATCAGGCTCTCCACCCTTTTCACCATACCATTTAATGTCGCAAAATTTATCAAGATCACCGTCTAATATATTATAAAAGTGTCTTCTTCTTAACGCAGGATTATGCTTTCTAAAATCTATAATTAATTTAACGAACCTATAAAAATCTTTATTTTTATCAAGCAAAGACCAGTCTATCCAAGAGATATCGTTATCTTGACAATAGGCGTTGTTGTTGCCTTTTTGTGTCCTTCCAAATTCATCTCCTGCGGTTATCATTGGAACACCAAGAGAAAGCATCATTAGGGCCATGCTGTTTTTCATCTGTTTTTGTCTTAACGAAAGTATTTTTGGATCTTTAGTATTGCCTTCTACACCACAGTTCCAACTTCTATTATCGTTATAACCGTCGTTGTTATCTTCTCCATTATCTTCGTTATGTTTATTGTTATATGAAACAAGGTCGTTCAGCGTAAAACCGTCATGACAAGTAATAAAATTAATACTGCTGGATGGAAATTTTGCAGACGACATGAACATCCTTGGACTCCCAGTTAACCTTTCTGCCATGTCTGCAAGACTACCATAATCAGCCTTTATGAAAGAACGAACACCATCCCTGAAAGCTCCATTCCATTCTGCCCATCTTATACCGCCAAATTTACCAACCTGATACGCACCACCGGCATCCCACGCCTCTGCAATGATTATGATGTCCCTAAGCACAGGGTGTTCCGCAATTTTCTCTATTAAAGGAGAATAATTTATAAAATTACCTTCTGCATCTCTGCTAAAAACAGAGGCAAGATCGAACCTAAAACCATCAACACCCATTTCAACTACCCAGTATAAGAGGCTGTCCATTATCATGTCCCTTACAACAGGATGATTACAGTTTAGAGTGTTCCCACAGCCTGAATAATTCTTATAACCCCTACCATTATCCAACATATAATATATAGAATTATCTATCCCTCTAAAAGAGACCGTAGGGCCTAGTTCATTACCCTCGCCACTATGGTTGAACACAACATCCAATATCACGTCTATCTCGGCTTTATGGAACTCAGCCACCATGTCTTTAAATTCCTTTATTGCACCAAGTATATCTTTTTCTGATGAATAAGGAAAATGCAAAGAAGAATAAGAAATGGGATCATAGCCCCAATAATTCTTTAATGGAGTTCCCTCTGGCGAGTGCCTCATGACCGTTTTGTCGTCAAAAGCGTGTATAGGCAGTAACTCTACAGCCGTAACACCAAGGTCCAAAAGGTGAGGTATTTTTTCTACCATTCCTTTAAAAGTACCTTTCTGTTTTACTCCAGAGGTATTACTGGCAGTGAATCCTTTAACGTGCATTTCATATATTATCTGATCCTTAAGTTTTCTTCTGTTGTGCCTTATGCTCCAATTAGGATGAGGTTTTAATATATAGGCTCGTGGGGCAACCCTGTCTGAACGTATATTAGAAAAACTAAGGTCCAATAAATCGCTGTCTCTGTCGTAGCCAAACATCTCTTTTGAATTAAATGGGCTGTTTATACTCACTACTCTGGCATATGGATCGAGTAGCAATTTATTTGGGTTAAATCTATGGCCTGCCTTTGGTTCATAAGGACCATCCACCCAATAGCCATACCAATAGCCCTCTTTAAGTCCTTTTACAAAACAGTGCCATACATCACCTGTTTTATTCTTTGTTGCATCTAATGCGTGTATAAAAAGAGGCATCTCCTCTGCTTCATTCTGATACACCACCAAAGACACAGCATCTGCATTTCTTGAAAAAACAGCAAAATTAACCCCCTGCTCCATTACAGTAGGACCAAGTGGTAGTGGTTGACCGCTAAGAAACTCAAAATCATGTAGTATTGACATAGCTGATGTTAATTATCAGGGAACTTTAAATACTATACAATAAATATTATTGACCAAGTGTCAAAGGTATGTTTAATAATCTGTCCTGTTGATTAGACTTCAATAAGCGGGACTAGCTCAGTTGGCTAGAGCGCAACCTTGCCAAGGTTGAGGTCGCGGGTTCGAACCCCGTGTCCCGCTCCAATAAGAAGGATCCTTCTATGATACAAATACCAAATCAATTTGAAGGACTCGCTCTTTATACAGTATCTGAGTTACGAGAACATCTAAGCCTTGCCGTAAAAAGTTCCTTCCACGCACCAATAATACTAAGGGGTGTAATAGCATCAGATCCCAGTGTGTACCCTTCTTTTGCCTACATGGACCTTAAAGATGAAAAAGAGAACATGACCTTTAATCTTTCTTTTTACATTGGAAACTTTCATAACATACAAAAAAAACTAAGGACCACCGGCGTAGTAGAAAAATTAACAAAAGATGTTCCCATTATGCTTGTTGTTGAACCATACATAAGTACACAAAAAAGGATCTCTTTTGTGTTAAGAGTTATAGACGTTATTCCAGAATATACAACTTCTGTGCTGGCAAATGAAAAGAACATAACCCTTTCTAAATTAGAGGCAGAAGGCATACTAGACCTGCAAAAGCAAATAGAGTTACCATACCTCATCAAGAACATCGGCTTAATAAGCTCAGATCAAGGCACCTCTGTTCAAGACATAAGTTCTGCAATGAGCGAAGTTAAGAACTTCTTCAACATATACTTTGTTTCAGCAAGGGTTGAGGGTAGAAGTGCGGTACAAAGTATTATTTCTGCAATAAACAAATTAAATTCACTCTCTAAAAAATTAGATATTGATGTAATACTGATAGCAAGAGGCGGAGGTTCTAGCACAGAACTTTCTGTTTTTAACGACTATGAACTTTGCAGAGCCGTGTGTCTTTCTAAACTACCAGTAATAACCGCAATAGGACACGACAAAGACCAACATGCAATAGAACTTTGCTCACATTTAACCCCTATTCCATCTACACCGTCTGGTATTGGAGCATATTTAAGACAATATATTAACGATGTTAAACAAGATCTAGCAGTACAAGTACAAGAAATAAACCTCGCCCTTTCTGAAAGGTTCACAAGATCAGAGGCCATGGTGAACGGTTATATTCAAGCTGTACTCTCTTCTGTTAAAAGAGTTTTTTCTGTTAACGTAGAAAAAATAAGGGCTACCGTTCAGAATGTTTCTCACGATATAAAAGTGTTCCTGCAAAGAAGTGAAGAACAACTAAGATCTATTCAAGAACTAATTGAGGCCTATGACCACAGCTCTGTACTTAAAAGAGGCTATGCTCTTGTTTGGGACGAAAAAAACAATCTAATAAAAACAAAAAATGAGCTAAAGGACAAAGCTACAATAGAATTTGTTGACGGGAAGGTAGAAGTAAGTAAAAAGAGGTGAATATGGCTAAAGAAAGTAAAAAATACGAAGAAAGTTTTAATCTTTTAAAAAGTATTGCAGAAGAATTAAGAAAACAAGAGACCAGCATAGATGACGTAATAAGTAAGGGCAAAAAGGCCGCAGAGGCCGCAAAGAACTGCATAAAGATACTTAAAGAAGAAAAAGGTAATTTCAAAAAATTAGAAGAAGAACTCACTTCAATATCAGAGGAAGTAGAAGACATATTAGAAGAAGATGATGATGAAGATGAAGAGGAGGAATAATGAGCAGACTTTTTGTTAACATAGATCATGTTGCAACCCTTAGAAACCAAAGAGGCACTGTGTATCCAGATCCTGTTGCCGCGGCAAGTATTTGTGAACTTAACGGAGCAGAAGGCATAACTGTGCATCTTAGAGAAGATAGACGTCACATAAAAGATAAAGACGTAGAACGCCTAAGAGCCTCAATAAACAGCATCCTTAATCTTGAAATGGCCGCTACAAAAGAAATGATAGAAATAGCAAAAAAAATAAAACCAGAAGTAACTTGCATAGTCCCAGAAAAAAGAGAAGAACTCACCACCGAAGGTGGCTTGAACGTAAAAAAACAGTTTGAAAAAATAAAAAACCTTGTAGAAGAACTTCAAGGTAACGGCATAGAAGTTTCTCTTTTTATAGAACCTGATATGGCACAAATTGACTCAGCAAGAAAAACTGGCGCTATAGCTATAGAAATACATACAGGTTCTTATGCCAACGCTCCTATTGGCATAAAAAGGGATAACGAACTGGCAAGAATATTACAGGCTATAAAATATGCTAACGAAATTGAATTAAAATGCAATGCTGGACACGGACTTGATTATTTTAATATACGTCCTTTGTGCACTAAAAATAATGGAATTAGTGAATTTAATATAGGACACTCAATAATAAGCAGAGCTGTTCTTGATGGACTTGCAAACGCAGTAAGAGAAATGAGTAACATCGTTAAAGGAAAAATATGAAACAGTACTGTGGTATAGACGTAGTCTACATCCCAAGAATAAAAAAACTTGTAGAAAAACATGGTGATCCTAACCTTAACAATCCGTTCATAAAAAGAGTATTCTCTAAAGAAGAGATATCGCACATAATAAACAGAAAAGACCCCTACCCCGGACTTGCTGGTCGTTTTGCTGCTAAAGAGGCTGTAATAAAGGCTGTTCAACCAATAAAGAAACTTGTAGATCTAAGAAGCATAAAAATAAAAGGCAGGATCCCAAAAGTTGAACTTAACGATCCAAAATTAAACAAATTAAATATAAGTGTTTCTATAAGTCACGACGGTGATTATGCGGTTGCTATAAGTATAGTTTATTCATACTCACTATAAACTATCAATGGAACGCTCCAACTAGAACATATTGTTCCTGCACTGTTACAACCTTGCCATTGAACACTTATCGGTAAAGCATCAATCTCTAAAATACCGCAGGAATTATTACTACCCCAAGGAATACCGTTGGCCACGATGTTTGCAACAGTATCTGAACAGGTCCTAACTTGTGCTGGGTTAGCAGAGTCATAGAACTTAAATGAATATTTAACTACACCCGTTGGTTGAGTAAGATTGTTACCAGGATTAATCACCAATCTTTGTACCATTGCAACATATGTAACAAGATCATTAACAGTTTTCCCAGATACCAGTGCTGGTGTATTTAAAGATGTTGCTGGAGGTGCAGTTATCGTGTATTGGGCACTCCATCCAGATGATTCAGTCCCTGCCTGATTCATTCCTCTCCAACTTACCTTAACAGGAGAACCAACGTTTGAGCCACAAGACATACTGTTAGCAGTAGAGATAACTTGACACAGCTGTTGTACGTTGCTGGACGTAATAATTTTAAATTCGTATTTATATACACCATTAGGAGCTAAAAGTGCAAAACCTGCATTTAAGTTGACTGTTGTCCCTTGAATAACAGCCAAATCAGCTATGCCTTTGCCAGATCTAAAATGTGGAATAGATAAAGTAGGATCAGGTGTTTCGTCGTCTTCTTCATCATCATTATTAACACAAATGAAACTGTTTGAATCACTGTCAAATTCAGCCACTTCATCGCTATTTACGTCGCAATTTGGATCTGCATAACATTGACCCTCATACGATATTTGATTGCTAAGACAAGAACCATCTTGTCCAATAAGATTTGTATTCCTGCTTTTTTTGGATGTTCCAAAAAGGTCCAAACATGCAGAGAAAATAAAGATTAAAGAGATAATTAGTAATGATAAAAAAACTTTATTTGTTTTAATACATAAAAACCTCCATCAACGTACTATATATACAAAAACTGTTTAATACTTAT
>CAYPMK010000041.1:0-12079 GCA_964411885.1 uncultured Bdellovibrionales bacterium | reverse complement strand
GATCAAAAAGCAGAGATACTAAAGAACCCTCCTAAAGAATACAGGAAAGAACTCCTTGGAAGTTTAATAAAAGGTTATATGAAAATAGGCGCTAAACTCATTGGTGAACCAGTATTCGATCCTATATTCAGATGTTATGATTTTTTTGTATTATTAGAGATGAGTGCTGTTAACTGGGAGTATGTAGACTCATTTTCCAGAGTATTAAGATTAGATCAAAAAAATTAAGGTCCCTTTTTATCTATATTATGTATCTTTTGTTTTAGACCAGACCAAAAATCAATTCTCTTTTTTATCTCTTTCTCAAAACCAAATTTACCCGGCCTATAGAACGTTTTGTTCCTTATGGTATTAGGAAGGAATTCTTGACCAGAAAAACCATAATCACTATCGTGGTCATATTCATATCCTTCACCATAACCAAGATCTTCCATTAATTTTGTAGGAGCATTCCTGATATTAAGAGGTACTGGTTCATTCCTAGTGTCTTTAACTGCTCTTTCTACAGATTTAACGGCCATATATATACTATTAGATTTCGGGGCTGTCGAAAGATACAACACGCATTGCGCCAAAGCGGTATTACATTCAGGATAACCCAAAAAGTGGACAGCATCCTTTACAGCAACTGCTTGTACTAAAGCATTGGGATCAGAAAGGCCAACATCCTCGCTGGCAAACCTTATTAACCTTCTTGCTATATACAATGGATCTGCTCCACCCTCTATCATTCTTCCCAACCAATAAAGTGCCGCTTGAGGATCTGAACCACGCATTGACTTATGTAATGCAGAGATAAGATTATAGTGTTCTTCTCCACCCTTATCATAAGCTATCTTTCTAGAGCTTACAGCCTCTTTAATAATAGATATTGATATCTGCCTCTTGCCACTCTCGTTCGCTTTAACGCCCAAGCAAGCAAGTTCTAAGGCATTTAGTGCTGTTCTCACATCACCATTAGAAATATTGACTATAAAATTAAAAGCGTCTTCTGGTAAATCTACATTAAAACTACCAAGACCTCTTTCTTTATCAGACAAAGATCTTCTCACTATTTCTGCGACGTTTTCATCTGTAAGTGGTTGCAGTACATAAACCTGACACCTACTAAGTAACGCCCCTATAACTTCAAAAGAAGGATTCTCTGTCGTAGCACCGATAAGCGTTATAGTTCCTTTTTCTACATGAGGCAAAAGAGCATCTTGTTGAGCCTTGTTGAATCTGTGTATCTCGTCTATAAAAAGTATTATATTATTACCACCAGCACGAACGCTCTGTTCTGCCTCATCCACTATCTGTCTTACCTCTTTAACTCCCTGAAGTACTGCACTAAAAGAAACAAAAGGTTTTTCTGCGACAGAGGCTATAACGTGTGCTAAAGAAGTTTTTCCACAACCCGGAGGTCCCCAAAAGATACAACTACCAAGGGTGCCTTCTTCTACAGATCGTCTAAAAAGCTTTCCTTGGGATGTTAGATGTTCCTGCCCAACGTATTCATTAAAGTCTCTTGGTCTAAAACGTTCAGCGAGTGGTATACTTTTCTTCATCATTGCATTGGATTGGTCATTAGCACCTTTTGATCTGGCTCTACTATGCCAAGCCCCCCTTTCTGTTTTACAAGACGTTGTAATTCTTTTATTCCCGGATCTTCTTTGAACTTTAATCTATATGTAGTTCCAGAAACCAACTTTATTTCATCCAATATATGTGGAGCAAATATGTCCCTTAGCTTTTCTGGGTCTACACCCTTTTGTGTTTTAACTATGTAATATGTGTGTTCTGGATCGCTTTCATTTTTAGGTTTTTGCGAGAATCCCCAAGTACTACCGAATGCAATCAAGAGCACAGCTATAGTAATAATATATCTACGTGACATGGCTACCCCCTTGTTTTTTAAGAATAAAGCTAGTGTATCAAAGATTATACAAATAAAGAACAAAATAAGACGTCGCCATAAGCCTATATAATCACTTGACATTGTCATTTTTAGTGTGTTCTTTAGGGGTATAAAACCATAGAGGGGAATTAAAATGAAAAAGGTTTTTTATTTGAGCATTTTGTCTTTAATGCTCTGCTTTTCATGCGCAGATGATGGACAAAAAAACAACACTCTCAATCTATATCTTTCAGAAATAATACCGGGAGTAGATCCTATAACAATAAGAGATAGACACTCTCATGAAATAGCCAGACAAATCTACGACGGTTTATACGAATACAATTATGTTAAATCATCCTTTCAACTTTATCCTGTATTAGCAGAAGGCATGCCAGAAGTAAGTAAAGATGGTCTTACATACACTATAAAATTAAAACAAGGTGTTAGGTTCTCAGACGACCCTTGTTTTAAGAACAACAACGAAAAAGGTAGAGAATTAGTCGCTGAAGACGTGGTCTATTCATTAAAAAGAAGTATAGTTACACCAGAAACACAAAGCATGTTCTTTTCAATGGCTCTGGTTGATATCATCAAAGGTGCAGATGAATTCAAAAAAAGATCGGTAGGAAAAAAAGATCTCGGAATAGATGAGCAGATAGAAGGCCTTAAGGCATTAGATAAATACACTGTTCAATTCAACCTAAAAAAGACAGCCTCTTTTTTCCCTGTAATATTAATTAGACCAAATGCTTTCATCGTTCCAAGAGAAGCAGTTGAACACTATGGTGCAGAATTCAAATACCACCCTGTTGGTTCAGGCGCTTTCATGGTCCAGAACTGGGAAAAAGACGCTGAAAAAAATCTAAAAATATCATTGGTAAAGAATCCAAATTACAAACACGGTAAATTTCCTAGCTTTGATGGTTCTCCAGACGAAGACACCACTCTTTTAAGATATGCAGGAAAAGAAATCCCATTCATAGACAAGATCGTCTATCACATACTATTAGATGATGCTCCAAGATGGATGAACTTCAACAAAGGTCTTATAGATATAGTAATATTAGATAAAGACAGTTATTTTGATGCGTTCCCAACCAGCGGAAATCTTTCTAAGAGTTTAGAGAACAAAGGAATACATGTACACAAGACACAAAGACTAGAAACAACATATTTTTCATTCAATATGGAAGATAAAATAATAGGCAACAATAAGTATCTAAGACAAGCAATCGCACTAGCTTACGACGGCAAAAAACATAATGCACTATTCTATAATAATCAGGCAGTAGTTGCCAATTGGTTAATACCACCGGGAATTTTTGGTTTCGATCCAAACTACAAGAACCCATATCGCCAACACGATATAGAGAAAGCAAAAAAACTAATGGTTAAAGCTGGCTATCCAGCAGGAAAAGGATTACCTCCTCTAAGTATGCTACTTACAGATTCTATAGCATCAAAACAAATAGGTGAGTTCTTTGCAAAATCGTTAAGTGAAATTGGAGTAAAGATAAACTTCACACCAATGAACCTTGCTAAATTAGATGACGAAGTATCAAATAAAAGAAATTATCAGATTCTTTCATTCCAGTGGAAAGCAGATATACCTATTCCAGAGGACTTCTTAAGACTTCTATACAGCAAGGCTGTATATCCCGGACCTAATGACAGTAGATTCAAAAATGCAGAATACGATAGCTTATTCGAAAAAGTTTCTGTCATGAAAGAAGGACCGGATAAATTAAAATTACTAGCTAGGATGAGAGCAATCGCAGAAGAAGAATGTCCTCTAATGACACTAGTAAACCCACATGTAATAAGATTATCTCAGCCATACATAGAAAATTACAGACCACACATAATAATAGACAACATGTATAAGTACGTGAAAATAAACTCTGAACTCAGAGAAGAGGTACACAAAAAATATTATAGATAATGAATAACAATAAACAAAAGATACTCCTCCTTGTTATGATAATAGTAATGGTTGGAGCGTTTTATCTTGTGTTCAGCAGCCACATGTACTCTTTTGTAGAGAATTATGAAAGATATGACCTTAATAAAGAGCTTTCTTTCGTTCAAAAAACCATACAACGAGAATCATATCACCTTTATGAAAAAGTTGCTGAATGGGGGATATGGGACGACACCTATGACTTCGTAGTTAATAAGAACAAGAACTATATAGACAGAAATCTTTCTTCATATGGAATAATATTCAAACACGGGAATTACATAATCGTGTTCATGGATAACGACCTTAATATAGTCTATGGGGTTGAATATCAAGAGAAAGACAAAAAGGTTCTAGAACTATCTTTAAATGTAAGGACTTTGTTGAACGAAAAAAAACTACAGGCTGGTAAAAAAGGGCTACTCATCCTTAACGATAACATCTACCTTTCTGCCACGCATTTAATAGTCAACAGCAAGGGTATGGGATCTCCGAGAGGTTTGGTCACCATAATGCATGAACTTGACACCAGTATTTTTGAAAAACAAAGAACAGATAAAATTTCTTTTGAAACACAAACAATAAACGGACAAGGTCCAGAAGTAGAAGCTGATAAGAAGAATTTATACATAATGGAAGATAAAATATCTGAATCAATCCTTATTAATGATATTTTTGGTAAACCTGCTCTAAGAATAATAGCAACTCTCGAAAGACATGTAATGTCATATTCAAAAAGTACATTATTGTATCTGGTCCTAACACTAACCTTTGTATCTATACTTTTTTATGTATCCTTTTTACATCTATTAAAAAGGACTTCTGTGCTTGAAAAGCAGGTCTGTGAAGCAGAAAAGCTTGGTTCACTTGGTGCTTTGGGAGCCAATATATCAAGAGAACTAGACCAACCACTTAACACCGTATATTCAAGTACTAAAGGGTTAAAGGGATTCATTAGTAAGCAAAACATAAAAGACAATAAACTACTTAACAACATCGATAAAATAATAAACTCTACAGAGAAGATGATACATACAATAAAACACATAAAAGAATTCACAAGGTATACAGAAGCTGATGCTCTGACACCAGAAAATATAAATTCGTTAATAGCAAGATCTGTTGATGAAATAGAAGACGATCTAATAAATAAAGACATCAAACTAGAGTTCGAGCTTAATCCAAAGCTTCCATCAATATTCATAAACCCAACTAAGTTCACTAGTGTAATACATAATCTTTTAATGAATGCCAAAGATGCATTAGAAGAAGTCTCTCATAATAAGAAAAAAATTAAAATAATGTCTAAACTAGAAGAACTAGAAAATGGAACCTTTATAATAGTCGTTGTACAAGATAATGGAGTTGGTATAGCAAAAACTGATATCACAAAAATATTTCAACCGTATTACACGACAAAAGGTTACTCTAGAGGCTCTGGACTTGGTCTTTCTTTGGTACAAGGTGTTATAAAAGAATATAATGGAACAATAGAAGTAAACAGCAAGAGTGGAAACACAGAGTTCATAATTAAATTCCCTATAAATCCCCTTTTAGATGCTCATAGAGAATAAATTGGAGGCAAAATGGATACAAAGAAATACAAAGACATGGTCTTACGAACAGAATCAAAGGATTTTGATTCAATAGCTTCAAGGCTTAAAGACAAGAGAGCTTTAAGGTTGTTACACGGTTCTTGTGGAATAGCAACAGAGGCTGGAGAGCTTCTTGATGCAATGAAGAAACACATATTCTACGGCAAAGATATAGATACCGTTAACATTGTAGAAGAGATTGGTGATCTTATGTGGTACAGCGCAATAATACTAGATGAACTTGGTGTTGAGTTTGAGGAAGTCATGGAAAAGAACATAAACAAACTTCAAGCAAGATATGGAGAAAAATTTAGTGAATCAAGAGCAAACACAAGGGACCTTGATACAGAAAGAAATATACTAGAGAAATAATTAATACTGTTCCCAAGGTATTATTGAAAGTTCGTTGGTCTTATAATATTCAATGGCATCGACCATCTGGTTTGCTATTTGAAGATTTGTTATCAAAGGTATCTCAAAATCAACAGCCATCCTTCTAACAGTATAATCGTTTTCAAGTTCAAGTTTTGAATTATCCTTTGGTATGTTTATCACGAGATCTATCTTCTTATTTAACATATGATCTGTAATATTTGGTTCTTTTTTATCAAAAGGCCAATAAAGTACCGTCGTATTAACACCATTCTTCTTAAGAAACTCTGCAGTACCAGGAGTTGCAAAAAGTTCATAACCCATTTCTTTTAGTTTTACTGCTTTGCTAAGAAACTTGGCTTTACTTTCCATTGGTCCTGTAGAAAGCAAAATAGTCTTTTTTGGTATCTTAAATCCTACAGAAATAAAAGCCTTTAAAAAAGCCTCATTTATTTCATGACCAATGCAAGCAACTTCTCCTGTAGAGGACATCTCAACCCCAAGTATTGGATCGGCTCCTTTTAGTCTTGAAAAACTGAATTGGGACGCTTTTACTCCAACATAGTCAAGATCAAGAGATGATTTTTCTACAGGTCTTACATGTTCGCCAAGTATAGCCCTTGTAGCTATGTCTATCATGTTGTGTTTAAATATTTTTGAACAGAAAGGAAAACTTCTAGAAGCTCTAAGGTTACACTCTATTACTTTTATATTATTCTCTTTTGCAAGAAATTGTATGTTGAACGGGCCCGTGATGTTAAGTGCTTCTGCTATTTTTCTGGCTGTTTTTTTAACCTTTCTTGTTGTTTCTATATATAGTCGCTGAGCCGGCAACATAAGTGTTGCGTCCCCACTATGTATGCCTGCATTTTCTACGTGTTCTGTTATTGCATATATTATTATCTCGCCATTCTTTGCCACTGCATCTATTTCTACTTCTTTCGTGTTCTCCATGAACTTTGTTATAACAACTGGATATTTTATATTTATCTGAGATGCTTCTTTTAATGATTTCTCTAATGATTCATCATTCCACACAACGTTCATCGACGCCCCAGAAAGCACATAGCTTGGTCTTACTAAAACAGGATATCCAACTTTATTTGCAAATTTTTTAGCTTCTTCAATACTGGTAAGTTCTTTCCATTCTGGTTGCTCAACACCTATAGTATCTAAAAGCTCAGAGAACTTATGTCTATCCTCTGCCTTATCTATGTTTTCTGGTTCTGTGCCAAGTATTCTCACGCCAACTTCATGAAGTCTCATTGCAAGATTATTAGGTATCTGCCCGCCCATAGAGAGTATTATTCCCTTTGGATCCTCAAATTCATATATGTCCAAAACCCTTTCCAGCGTCATTTCTTCAAAATATAGTCTGTCACACACATCATAATCTGTACTAACTGTTTCTGGATTATAGTTTATCATTATGGTGTTATAGCCAAGTTTTTTTGTACTACTTATGGCATTAACACAACACCAATCGAACTCAACACTACTGCCTATCCTATAAGCGCCACTACCAAGAATGGCAACACTGTTCGAAGAAGGTTCTACGTCGTGAGTACTAGCATTGTATGTAGTATATAAATAATTTGTATGTGCAGGATATTCTGCGGCCAAAGTATCTATTTGTTTTACATAAGGTGTAATGCCTAGTTTTTTTCTTAAGCCCCTAATGTGATGAAGATCAGTATTCTTTACCTTTGCTATTTGATAGTCGCTAAAACCTTGTTTTTTTGCTTTCATCAAAAGGTCTTTATTAAGCTCTTTCTTTTGCAATTCCTTTTCTGTGTCTATTATGTTCTTTAATTTATACAGGAACCATTTATCTATTTTTGTCTTTTCATATATTTGTTCAACGGTCCAAGAACCTTTTAAGGCCTCTGCAATAGCAAACACCCTCTTATCTGTTGGTTGTTCAAGTTCTTTATCTATTTGTTCAAAAGATATAGTGTTCTGGGTCAGTCCGTGCATCCCTATACTGATCATCCTTAAAGCCTTTTGAAGAGCTTCCTCAAAACTCCTGCCTATGCTCATTACCTCGCCAACAGATTTCATTTCACTTCCAAGACGAGTATCAACAGATTTAAATTTCTTTAGGTCCCACCTTGGAACTTTAACAACAAGATAATCAAGGGCTGGTTCAAAACAAGCTTTAGTGACCTTAGTTATACTATTGCTTATCTCCGTCAGTGAATAACCTAAAGCTATTTTTGCCGCTATAAAAGCAAGAGGATAACCTGTAGCTTTTGAAGCAAGGGCAGAACTTCTAGAAAGACGAGCATTAACCTCTATTATTCTGTAATCCTCTGACCTAGTGTCAAAAGCAAATTGTATGTTACATTCACCAACTATATTAAGATGTCTTATTACGTCTATAGAAATACTTCTTAGTTTATGATACTCAGAATTACTTAAAGTTTGTGACGGAGCAACAACTATACTTTCTCCTGTGTGTATGCCAAGTGGATCAAAATTTTCCATGTTACAAACTGTTATGCAGTTATCATAAGCATCCCTTACAACTTCGTACTCTATTTCTTTCCAACCACCAAGCCATTCCTCTACAAGCACCTGTGGTGCCGCAGAAAAAGCTTCTCTACAACGACGGATCAATTCATCTTTATCTTTGCATATGCCAGAACCTCTACCACCCAGCGCATATGCCACACGTATCATTACTGGATAACCTATCTGCTCTGCACTCTTGACTGCATCTTCAATATTTTCTGTTGCAAAACTTTTTGGGCTTTTAGCTCCTATTTGGTTCAAACATTTTACAAAAAGATCTCTGTCCTCTGTGTTCTTAATTACCTCTACACTGGTTCCAAGAACTGTAACTTTATATTTTTCCAAAACACCAAGATCGTGTAATTCTACACCACAGTTAAGTGCTGTTTGTCCACCAAAGGCAAGTAGTATGCCGTCTGGCTTTTCTTTTTCTATTACTTTTTCTACGAACTCTGGAGTAACTGGTAAAAAATAGATCGTATCAGCCAAACCTTCTGTGGTTTGTATGGTCGCTATATTTGGATTTATAAGAACAGTTTTTATGCCCTCTTCTTTAATTGCCTTAATTGCCTGAGAACCAGAATAGTCAAATTCCCCTGCCTGTCCTATTTTTAAACCACCGGAACCAAGTATTAATATCTTTTTATATTTCATTTTTCTATCATCTCTATGAATTTATCGAATAAGAATTCAGTATCTTTTGGACCAGCACAAGCTTCTGGATGGAATTGAACAGAAAAGATAGGTTTACTTACATGTTTAATTCCTTCGTTAGTTCCATCATTGGCATTAACAAATAATGGTCGCCAATCCTCTGGTAAACTTTTATCTTCTATGGCAAAGCCATGGTTCTGAGAAGTTATGTAACAACGCTTGGTACCAAGTTCAAGACATGGTTGATTTTGGCTTCTATGACCATATTTTAGTTTGTAGGTATTTGCACCAGCGGCTAAAGCCAACAACTGATTACCAAGACAAATACCCATGACAGGTCTTTTATCTTTTATGGCTGTTCTAAGATTAAGTATGGTCGACTCACATTTTTTTGGATCGCCGGGTCCGTTAGATATGAATATTGCGTTTGCATCCTCTTTATTAATATCGTGATCCCAAGGTACTCTTATTACACAAACACCTCTTTTAACAAGGCAACGAATTATGTTGTTCTTTACACCACAATCAACAAGGATAACTTTTAGTTTGCTGTCTTTATCTCCATATATGATCTTTTCCTTAGTACTTACAAGACTAACAAGATTGTCCTTATTTGGATCATAAAAAACAGTATCGTTGTTATCTACAACGATCTTGCCTATCATAGTCCCTTTTTCCCGTAATATTTTAGTAAGAGCTCTGGTGTCTATATCATATATTGCAGGAATTTTATGTTCCACCAACCAGTCTGAAAGACTTTTTGTCGCATTCCAGTGACTATATTCAAAAGAATAATCGCTAACGATAAGACCAGAAACGTGTATTTTGTTTGATTCAAAATATTCGCTAGATGGTACACCATAGTTGCCTATTAAAGGATATGTAAAAGTAAGTATTTGTCCTTTGTACGACGGATCTGTGAGTGATTCTGTATATCCGACCATCCCCGTGTTAAAAACAACTTCTCCAGAACTAGAGCCATTAAAACCAAAAGAAATACCGTTGAATGTTGTTTGGTCTTCTAGAATCAACTTTGCGGGAACGATCACTTTTTCACCTAGGGATTTTTATTGGATTCTAATTTAGGACTATCAAATGTCAAATTATTTAGTTTACGACCCAAATATACAAACAACATTAAGGCTATTAAAGAAAGGGCTACGGCTATGCCTACCCAAAAACCAAGGACATTCATGCCTTTATAAGTTCCCAAGTAATAACCAAATGGGATTCCAACTATCCAATAACCCGTTGCAACAATAAAAAAAGTTGGTTTAGTTATTCCTAAACCTCTTAATATTCCAGATAAGGTAACCTGAGCTCCATCTAATATTTGGAATAAAGCACAAACAAATATGATAGGCACACCAATATATATTATGTTAGGGTCTGGAGTGAAAAAGCTTAGTATCGTCTTAGGTAACGAATACATAAATATCCCTGCAACAGCCATAAAACTCATCGATATAAAAAGGCTAGCTTTTATAAAATCCAATACTCTTTCTTTTTTGTGTCTTGCATTAAAATAAGATATTTTAACAGATACAGCACTAGATACAGATAATGGAATCATGAACGTGGTAGAACAAAGAGTTAATGCTATGCTATGTACGGCGGCATAAATAGAGCCTATCCTTCCAATAAGTATCATAACAACACTAAACGCCAAGACTTCTATAAAAATACTCATTGATATTGGAATGCTGAACTTGAAAACATGTTTTGCATAATTTCTTACTATAGAGAATGTTACTTTATCAAATTTTAATGCATAAATAAAAACAGAAATACCCATTAGAGTTCTTGTTATTATCGTTGCATAAGCAAGCCCTCTTGCACCACATTCTGGAATAAAGCCTACACCGAACACAAATAAATAGTTAAGAACGACATTAAGAGGTACAGCTATTAAGGATATAGTATTAGGTATAATAACTCTTTCTGACGCCTGAAGATACTCTTTAACAGCGTTGAAAATATAAGCACCTATGTATGAAAAACTCACCAAGAAAAGATAATCATTTATTATGGGAACTAAATGTTTTTCAAAACCAAGTAATGGTACAATATATGTGGTAAGCATCGTTAACGACGAAAAAACAACTCCAATCAATAGAGCATAAACTATACAGGTATAAAAGTAGTCCTTTATTTGTTCAGATTGTCCTCTTTTTCTTGCAAGGGTTGGAGATATACCAAGTAAAAGACCTAAACCTATAAGGAATACAAGATGTCCAATACTGTTAGCTATGCCTATAGCAGCAACAGTAACTGTGCCGTGTCTTGCCGCTATAAAAACATCTCCAACACCTATGAGCATATGGCTTATCTGACCAAGCGCTATTGGTGAGGCTAATATAGTAAGTTCTTTTGTGGCCTTTAATATTCTGTTTGTTTCCATAACACGATGATAAAGACCACATTTTTTATATTAAAGATAGTATAGAGTTAAAAGAATAGGAATTAACAGATCATTTAATTTGTTTTAGTATTTTTTCTTTGTATACGTAAGACTCGTAATAACTCCATAAAGTGCTGGCTTGAAAAAAATAGCAATTCCACACATAGTAGAAGAATCTTGTGCAATAACACCAACCTCTGTTAGCAGGGTTTTGTTTTCCATCACATTGCCTTGTTCATCATAGACTACTCTTTTATCCGTGAATAATATATATTCAGAGGACTTAAGTGTTAGCCCTCCTACTCCTGTTATAAGTTGAAAGTTATATATTTTATCATCAGAAAACTTAGATTTAATGTTATCATATTCACAAGATCCCGATACGTTATATGTTTCTTCTACAAGACCGACTAAACTTTCTTCACCCTTTTTATTTTTATAATAATAAACAATATTAAAAGTTAATTTATATTTATCATCAGTATCTTTGGAAAAATACACTTTGTGTATTCTTTTATTATATCCATATTTAATTAGAAAATCTGCACGTTTTTTATTAAGTTCATTTTCTTTACTATAAACGCTGTCGTCTATAATATTATTACTAGAAAAACCAAATTCATAAGAACCAACATTGGCGCCTAGTTTTTCTTCAGTAAATTCAAAAGGAGTAAAATAGCACGGAGTGTTTTTGGTCTTAGCAA
>CAYPMK010000040.1:0-12816 GCA_964411885.1 uncultured Bdellovibrionales bacterium | reverse complement strand
ATAGACAAAGCAAACGATACAATGAGACCGCTTTTTGTAATAGACCCAGTAGTAGTAGCAAGTTGTCCAGACAAATACAAAGCAAAGATAAAATCAGTATTATTGTTAAGTAAAGAAGCGCTAGGAGAAGGTTCGTCATCATACTTTGGTTTAACAACCGACACTACTGTAACAAGTTTTGATTCATTTTGTTCAGATATTCCTAATAACCCATCAACACCTACTGATTTTATATGCTCAAGAAAAAATGATATAAATAGTTTTAAGAAAATATCATCTTATTCGGAGGATTTTGGAGTAACTAGTTTTGATGTTTCTACAAGTTCATCCACGATAAAACTTAGTGAACTAAGTTTTAAGAATATTGACAATAACATCGTTTGCATAAACAGTCTTATAAAACCATCATTATGGGGACAAGCAAGAAAAGCCATCTCTGGAAATCCAAAAAAGATAGCTGTATTTAAGGTATCATTGGAAATGGTACAATAAATAAAAAGGAGTAATGTAATGGTTAGGCGTGCCGAGTCTTATCTTAATAAAAGACAAAGACTCCTCCTCAAAAAAGAAGGCTGGAGCATAAAAAAAAGCTTACAGGAGAAGCTAGTTCCAGTAGACTTTAAAAACCCACTAACGAACATCTTGCGATTTTTCTTTAATCTTAATTAGGAATTTTAGCGCTTAGCCATTACTTACTCGTCATTATTTCAGAAGCCAATCTAAAAAGCTCATTTAAATATAAAAGACGTATTAGTTCATTTATTAATTTTATATCTACTCCATTAAGCTCAATAAAACATGAAAATTTACCCTGCTCTATGATCGGTACTATGCCTAAATACTCTTTTTTAAATATCAAATGCATCGGAATAAAAGCAAAATTAGGCTCAAAGGTGTTAAGGATATTATATAGTTCCTTTTTTCTATTGGATGAAGAAGTAAAAACATTATAATGAACACTATATTCCATCTTGTTCAATGTTAAGAAATCTTTTGCTAGCTCTAAATTGGAATGACCAGCATACATAAAATCTCTATATTCAAGCGCAGCGTTTAATTTAGATAGAAGCTCTTCTTTGTTTGCAAGAATGATCTTGTCGCAATAAACACCTACGTGTCCTATTATTTCTAATTCTTGGTGATATTGGTCTCCTTCATCCTCTATACATAAGAACAGAATGTCTTTAGAAACTCTTAGCGATGATAAAATCTTTGTAGAAAACCCAACAAGCTCTAATATGTTCTCTAGTCTTCTTATACTAGAATGTTTTTTTGGTAAGAATAAAACAAGGATTAAATTGTTTTTACTACTTCTAGAGGTTTTTAAAAAATCATCTACTGAATTTAATCTAATGGACTCATTCCTTATTATAGATCCCTTTTTCCACAAGCCACTAATATATAAAAGAAGAATAAAAAAGAAGTAATAAAGGCTTAACTCACCCTGTATAGAGAAAACAAGTATTGGATTTCCGATCTTAAAAAAAGAATCACTATTGTAGATCAATAGTCCTAAAATAAGATACTCAAAAAGGATAGTAGTAACTATATAATACCAATATGACCCACTAACAATGAATACTCTATTTATTATAATTATTCCAAAACTAAAAAACACCAACATATAGATACTGTTCCATTTATTAAGGATAGTTAGTTCAAGCATAATAGAACTGAAGAATGATGGTAGCGCGAAAGAACTAAGATTAAATATAGCCACTACCACAAGTGCAAAAAATAAAGATAATAAAATATTATAGTTCGCTAAAAGTCGCATAAAATAATATCTGCCTCTACTTAAAAGAGAAGTAATATCGTAGAAAAGCGAACGAGACATTCTGCGAGGAATAAGAAAAAAGAGATTAATTAACTGATAGAATGCAAAAAAATCTAAAAGATAATAAGGATAATAAATTCCAACTAGGACTAGAAAGACCAACCTTTGTGAATTTAATAATAAAAAAGATAATGTTTTCTTTAGAAAACAAAATGGGTCGTCTTGAAAGAACCAAAATAATTTTTTCTTAGCCAACAAGAAAAAATTAGATGATATTTGTTTTATACCTAGAACCTTTAACGATCTATTGGAATACTTTATAGTTATGATCGCATTCAATATCCTTTCTATAAAAAAAGCCAACACAAAGGACCAAACACCTAGTTGCCTAAAAAGAAAAATCGGTAACAGTAAAAAAAACAAACGATTTATTATTGTTAGCCAAAAAGGAATATATATCCTACCCATAGTATATATCGTAAAGAAATATATACTTGAATAAAGCTCTATCCCTTGAGACAAAACTTTAGAGGAATAAATAATTAAAGATTCAGGACTAGGATTTATTCCATAAAAAAAGAATATAGAACAAATTACCAATAGTATCCAAACTATCGCTCCAGAACTTACTATAGATGAAAAATAATTTGGTATAAGCTCATGCTGTTTTGTGTTAGCTAGACTAATGATTTTATCCCGCATGGAGTATATAAGTGCCGTCCAAAATCCAGAAATAAAGATACCAAAAGCATAGCCTAAAATACCACCAGAAGAGCCTACATGCCCCATCATCCTAAATAACAAATATATTTGCGCTGTATCAAAGATAAAGAAAAGGAGATCCCTTATAAATGGTAAATTGTTCCTATAGATAAAGTATTTAAAAAACCCTTTTACACTTATTATGTCTTCTACTCTAGGCCTTGAAAGGATCTTTTCGAGATCCCTTTTAGATTTTCCTATGATATTTTCCATACTCCAATAGAATATAAAGAATATGATAGAAAAACTACTTAAAAAAGAACTTTATCAAGATGAGTTCAAAAAACTAAGGTCAAAAGTCCATGCAGGAAAGTTTTCACTATCTAGCTATGCAGTAAACAAAGCAATAACATTAAGATGGATACTTTATAATGAAGATTTTGTAATAAATGAGTTAATAAAAACAATAAAGAACAATAAATATGAAAATCCTTTATCAATAGAAAAAAAGGTTCTAATAGATAAAAAAGAAAGGATCCTTTATGCATTTGACTGGCACGAAATTATATTACAAGGAGCCATTAGTAGCCTGTTGTTCAAAGTATTGGAACCACAGCTTTCTGATTCACTAAATTCTTACAGAAAAGGCAGAGGAACTCACAACACACTTATCACACTAAGTGACTATATTAGCTCTTTAATTGAGAGCGGACCAGTATATATCTTAAAAAGAGATATAAAAGCATACGGTGATAGTATCCCACACGATGTCTTGTCCCAAACTTTAAAGAAATTCGTTCCAGAAGAAGACCTTGTTAACTTAATAAAGAAAATAATAAATTTTAACTATATAGAACATAAAACAGGAATATTGAAAAAGAAAGATCTAGGCTTGCCAACTGGTTCACCTATAAACAATCTGATAATTAATATGTTCTTAACTGATATGGATAAAAAAATAGACAACTACAAGAATGAAAGTTGTTATTTTAGATATGGCGATGATATCCTTGTAGCAACTCCAAAAAAATCAACAGCCGATAAAATAACAAGAATATTAAATAACAGTATAACAAAAAAAGGACTTCACTTTAATAAAGATAAGGTTGTTGATATTAAATTCGATATAACAACTAATAAAAATGAAAGTTTTAAATATTTAGGTCTTATGGTTAAAAGTAATGGAGGATTAGCCCTAAGCAAAGAGAAAGAATTGGATATAAGGACGCAAATTAAAAAGACTGTGTCAAAGATAGATAAGTTGTCCTCTAAAGTAACAAGAGAAGAAAAAGACAAAATACAAAGCATAATAAGTTCATTAAAGGTTCTTTTCTATAAAACAGATTTTTTGGCAGAATTAGCCTCATATTTTCCAATAATTAGTGACGACAATTATTGGAAAGATCTTGATCTTTGGACAGCGAGAACTGTTTTAAGTAAAATATATAAAAAACAAGGAGATCGCGTATTCAAAAAATATCCCTTCAAAGATTTAAGGAAAAATGGACTACCTTCTATAAGGCATTCAAGAAGATTATACCTAGACGATAGAAATCGTTTTTACAAATACATAAATATAAAGGAGTAATAAAATGAATAAAAATAAATTATTAAAATTAACTCTTTTTTTAATTTTAACCCCAAGCCTACTAAGTGCAGGAACAATTATACCTTTAAGAGATTTCTTTCGTAATCCAGAAAGAGCTTCGTATAGTTTGTCTCCAGATGGTAACACGCTTGCCTTTATGGCTCCGTACAAAAACAGGATGAACATCTTTATTCAAGCAACAGACCTTTCAAAAAAAGAAAAAAGAATAACCACCGTCACTGACAGGGATATAAGTGGTTTTTTTTGGAAAGAGAATGAGCACATAGTATATGCAAGGGATTTTGCTGGAGACGAGAATTATCACATATTCAGAGTAAATGTTAAAACAGGTAAAACTAAAGACTTAACACCTTTCAAAGATGTTAGAGCCAGCATAGTTGACGATCTAGAAGATATATCCACAACAGATATGCTTATTGCCTTGAACAAAGAACAAAAAGAAGTATTCGATGTATATAGATTGAACATATATACTGGAGAGCTCAGTCTAGAGGTAAAGAACCCGGGTAATATAACCAGTTGGTATACGGATCACAATGGAATAGTTAGGGCCGCCGCAACCACAGACGGTGTTAACAATACTTTTCTATATAGAAATAATATTAAGGAAAACTTTAAGCCTTTGTTCACCACATCCTTCACAGAAAGTTTTGAACCTTTATTCTTTACGTTCGACAATAAAAACATTTATGCTTTGTCTAATATAGGGACAGATAAAGCAAGAGCGATCATTTACGATCCTAACACTAAAAAACAGATAAAGACCATCTACAAGAATAACGAAGTAGATGTTTCTGGCCTAACCTACTCAAAGAAAAGAAAAACATTAACTACAGCAAGGTATTATACTTCAAAATTACAGAGAATATTCTTAGACAAAGAGATCAAAGAAGTTTTTAATAATATACAAAAAAAACTACCTAAGGATATAGAAATATCCATAAGTTCATCTAACAAAAACGAGGACCGATTTATAATAAGAACGTACAGCGATAAAACACTTGGTTCATACTACCTTTATGAAACAAACACAGACACTATTACAAAACTTGCAGACCTTAGTCCATGGTTGAATCCAGACCAAATGGCAAGCATGGAACCAATAAAATTTGTTTCACGTGATGGATTAATAATAAATGGATATCTAACCCTTCCCCTGCTTCCATCTGGTGTAAAACCAAAAAACTTACCAGTAGTCATAAATCCACACGGTGGGCCATGGGCAAGGGATACTTGGGGCTTTGATCCAGAAGTACAGTTCCTCGCTAACAGAGGATACGCAGTACTCCAAATTAATTTTAGAGGTTCCACAGGTTACGGTAAAAAGTTTTGGAAAGCCTCTTTTAAGCAATGGGGATTAAAAATGCAAGATGACATAAGCGATGCTACAAAATGGCTGATTAAAAAAGGTATAGCAGATCCAAAAAGAATAGCCATATACGGTGGGAGTTATGGCGGTTACGCAACTTTAGCAGGCCTTACATTCACTCCAGACCTTTATGCCTGTGGAGTTGACTACGTCGGGGTATCTAATCTTTTTACTTTCATGAAGTCTATACCACCGTACTGGAAACCATATCTAGACATGTTCTATAAAATGGTGGGCGACCCAGAAAAAGACAAGGAGCTTCTTGCAAGGACTTCACCAGTTTATCACGCTGACAAAATAAAAGTTCCCTTGCTCATCGCTCAGGGAGCTAAAGATCCAAGGGTCAATATAAATGAATCAAATCAAATTGTGGACGCCCTAAAAAAACGTGGTATAAATGTGCCCTACCTTGTTAAAGATAACGAGGGACATGGTTTTAGGAATGAAGAGAACAGGTTTGAGTTCTACGAAGCCATGGAAAAATTTCTTTCAGAATGTATAGGAGGAACAAAATGGGAACAGTAAAACAACTTAACACTAATGAATTCAATTCACAGGTAAAGAACACCAACGACGTATATTTGGTGGATTTTTGGGCACCATGGTGTGGACCATGCAGAATGATGGCACCAATATTAGAGGAATTTGCCACAAAATATGATAAGGTGAACGTAGCCAAAGTGAATGTAGACGAGAATCCAGATCTTGCTCAGGAGTTTGGTATAACAGGAATACCAACCCTTATTATTTTCAATAAAGGAAAAGAAGAGAATAGAATTTCTGGTCTTGTACAACTTAATACTTTAGAAAAGAAAATGGAGAGCTACATCTGAGCTATCCCGTAAAAGACAGAAATACGGCTGTGCTGATGCATCTAAGTTTACTGTTCGGTATAGTCATACCCTTTGCAGGTTTATTAGTGCCTTTGTTTGTGTGGTTCACCAAAAAAGATAGCTCAAGCTATGCACACTGCCAAGGACTTGAGATGATAAATTTTCTTATCAATATCTTTATATTTGCTCTTGGGACTGTCCTTTTATGTGTTCTTGTGGTTGGTGTGCTCTTGGTAGTACCAGTACTATTGTTTGCCTTTATAATGCCAATAATAGCTGCTGTAAAATGTAGCAAGGGCAATGATTTTTCTTACCCCATAATATATAGGTTCATAAGATAAATCTTGTACCAGCTTTTTTATTGACAGCGTCTACTATACTATTAGGATCACATATTATACCGTACGAACCTGTAGCATTAACAAAATCTATCATAGCTTTTACTTTTGGGAACATACTACCTTTTGCAAATTGTTCGTCGTCTATATATTCAATAGCCTCTCTAGTTGTTAGGATATCAACAGCCTTTTGATCTCTTTTTCCATAGTTCAAATATACTTTATCAACTGCAGTAGAAATAACAAAACAATCAGCTCTGAGTTCTGTTGCGATAAGGCAAGAAGCACTATCTTTATCTATTACAGCCTCTATTCCTTTTAATGAACCATCTTTGTCTTTAACAACTGGGATACCGCCACCTCCCGCACAAATAACGACAGTACCAGTATTAATTAAACTCTTTATGGGATCTATCTCAATAATTTTCTTAGGGGTTGGAGAAGCAACTACTCTCCTATAACCTCGTCCAGCATCTTCTATTACTTTCCATCCATCTTTCTTTTCATGCAAACGTGCATCTGCTTCTTTAAGAAAAACACCTATCGGTTTACTTGGTGATCTGAACGCTGTATCGGTAGGATCTACTTCCACTTGAGTAACCACAGTTATCACAGATCTATTAATACCATTTTTTATAAAGACGTTCTTTATAGCAAGTTGTAGTAAATAACCTATTCCACCTTGAGTATCTGCGACACAAGCATCAAGGGTTTGCATAGGCAACTCATGTTTTGATACTTCACACCTTCTAAGGACAAAACCCACCTGAGGACCGTTGCCATGAGTAATAACTATGTTCCATCCCTCTTTCACAAGAGAATATATTTTTTCAGCGGTATCTAAACACACTTCATACTGCTCACTAACAGATATTTTTTTAGTATCTTTAATGAGTGAATTTCCGCCAACAGCTATTACTGCTAATTTTTGTCCCATCAGGGATATTATTTACTAGATTATTTAAAAAACGCTATATCTTTTAATTATTGAAGGCCTTTAAATCTTAAAACCTTACCGTCGGTATCTGGGTCCTTATGAACCTCTGTTATGACCATCTTGCCTCTATATGTATTAGCAACAAAGTCAAAGAAAAGTGTAAAATCGCCTTCTCTTATTCCCGTGTCATCAAATATATCAAGATAAAAAGTCTTATTTCCACCTGTACAATATAAAGTTCTGTCTTCTCTCATTGGCACATAAGCCATATGTATCAATTTTTCCCACATAATACCGGAGTGTGCAGTGTGAGCATATATGCCGTTAAGAGGATCTGCAATAACAGACTTGTCACATGGAACTACGTTAGCATCAAAAGGATCTCTTAATTCTACAATTTCATCCATATTAGCTGCGTTATCGTAACAAGCAAAAGAAAGTTGTAGTTGTGTGTTAGAACCTTTTTCATAATCACAGGTTATAGTGTCTATAGATACACCGTCATATTCTAGACCAAAAAGATATATTCTGGCAGACATAGTGCTCAATTCAAATGTTGATATTCCTGAACCACCATTAAAACTTTCATCATTAAGTATCTTTCTTAATTCATTATCGTAAAATTTTATTTGAGAAGCAACGGCTCCACCTTCTTCATAAGAAGTAAATATAACACCAACTCCATCGTCCTCTATTAAAGACCAAGTAGGACCACTTGGTTCTGGAGCTGTTTCATCAGATCCACCACACGCAAAAAAAGTGCCTGCCATCAAGATAACCAAATATAACATCAAGGTCTTTTTCATAATACTCTCCCTCCATGCTACAGAATTGCAAGAACTATACCAATTTAAAATCGAATAATAACAACATGTTATCAATGATTTTGAATGTCTAAATATGTCAAACATAAATACACCTGCCTTTTATTAGAACAAAAGATCAAGGTACGGAAGATAGCCTTCGCCAACCTTATGTAATCTTATTATTCCCGTAAAACTTCCTTCTTCAACAGAGAATCTAGTAGCTATCCCATGTGAAAGGACATGGTTACTAGGATAAAAACTAAGCTTATATGCAACACCATCGCTTGAAGTACAGTTCATGTAGTAAAAAGAATTGACTATTGCAGTATCTATAATTTCTACCTCACCCTGTAGAACATATTGGTTGCCTATCAAGACATCATCTAAATAAAGATATCCATTAGGACCCTCATAATATTCACCTAAAGGGCCTTCCCAAATAAGTCCTATCGTTTCATCAGAAACACATTCTATGCCTGATATAATCTGTCCATAATAGTCTATATCGCTAAGATTAACCTTTATTGATGATTCATGTACTGGCAATGCTGGAGTAGCTGGTAAAAGTAACGGAGTAGTAACGCCGCTATTGTTACCTGTCAACAAAGACTCTATAAAAGTATCATTAAGCTCTACTTTAACCGTACCACCAGATTCAGCTTCTGATTGGAATATAAGTTTATTAACTACAGGTTCTTCAGGATCAGGATCTGTAGTAACGTTATCACAGGCTGTTAGTGCAAAAATCGTTAAAACAAAAACACTTAACAAGCAATATTTATTTTTCATCTTAGGTCTCCCTTAATTACAATATCTATTCAAAGAAAAGTTGTATTTCGTTGTCGTTATCATTCTTAAGATTAACGCCTACAACACCAGTGAACACATTGGTCCTTGTATTAAAATCTGCTTCTATAGCAAGACTACTTGGTTTGTAAGTACTGTAAAAAGTAACTTCATATTCGTTGCCATCAGAACCATCACAATTAAAGACTTTACTGCCACTCAAAAGAAGATTGGTTATTTCATGATGTTCACTCTGAGCTATCAATATTGGAGGAAAACTTGTGATTGGAAATTCAATAAAATAATAAGCACCGTTCGCACAAAGAGTGTAGTATCCAAAAGCACCATTTGGATCGCTTCCCATCGGTAATAAAGTGAACTCATTATCAGGATGTTGTTTATCACAAGTAATATCGATACTGTTACCGTAATAAGAAAGCCCCTGTATCTTTACATCTGCTTTATCAAAAGTTGCATCACAAGGTGTAACAGCAGCGTCAGTCCCGTATGGATTACCTTTTAAAACTTTATTAAGGTAGTTGTCTGCTATTATAATACTTATATCTGCGCCGTCAGACTTACCTGTATATGACAAAGAGCTCGTAGATGTTATCTCTGATGCCTGTGGGTCAGTATTTGGGTTCTCTGTATTGTTCCCACATCCCACTAAAGAAAGAGATAAAACAGCAATAATCAAGGCCGTTCTTTTAATCAGGTACATATAAAAACCTCCACAAAATGGTCCTATCTAGCTTTTTATTGCAATTTCCATACCACTAATTAACTTGAAGATGAGTACAGCGAGGTAATATCCTTAAAAATAGCTAGCACTATAAACGACTAAAGAAGCTCTCAAAATCTGTAAAGTTTTTATACACTAGTTTTGAAAATTTTACAATAACAATATTATAGTTATTAAAGACATTTTTAATGGCATTGAATCCTTTCACAGATATAATTTAAACTATGTGGGGTAGTTTATTTCTAATACTAGCAATGATTTTAACTTTATCGTCTGAACAAGTTCATGCTCAAGATGAAAAAGCTAAGCAAGACAAAGAAATGGAACTCATAATGAGTCATCCTATATACCAAGAATTAGATTCTCAGCGTCAGGCTTATAGATTCAGAAGAATAGAGCTTTCTACAGGCATAAGCGCTATGCAGTTAAAACAGAACACTGCTGATGCGATACTCATAGGCAAATTAAATGTGTTCCCAGCGGCAACGGTAGAAGGTACTTTTTGGGCTACTAGTTGGTTGGGTATAGATGTAACTTGGATAAAAGGAATGCTTGTAACACTTGGTTCAAAAAAAGAACCTGAAGTTCCAAACAGTGTCGTTATATCACCTTGGTGGTTAGATGGAGGGATACGATTAAGATATATGCCAGATAAAAGAGATGGTAGTTCTTCTACGTCTCTAAAGATATCTTATCATCAACATAAGTTCCCTGTTATAACGTTCCCAGACTACATAAGTAAAAGCACTGCAAAAGGGCTTTCTTTTGGTCTTGAAAAAAAAGTAGCCTTTAATCAGGGATATGGTCTTAACTTTGCTTTTGATTTTCTATGGTTAAATAAGCTGTTAGATAGTTCAGAAATAGTAAATACCCAGAGCGGTATAGGTTACAGGCTTAATGCAGATTTTTATGCTACCATAACAGACAATAAAGGAATGAAAACAACTGTGTCACTTGGATATGGACTTATGACGTACATATCCTATTTAAGCGGGCATGGACTTTCTACCGATAACAGGAGCCTCATGAATGCTAACCACTTTGAACAAAGTTATAATAATATTCATCTTACTTTTACTGCCAAAATATAATCTTAATGCTGAACTTAACTCTGAACAACTAAGAACAGAGTTAGAAATATTGTTTCACAGCGATGATGCTAAAGACATCTTTTGGGGTGTTGATGTTATAAGGGTAAAAGATGGTACAAATCTTTTCTCTATGAATAAGAACAAAAGGTTTAGGCCAGCAAGCAACATGAAAATAGTAATTGCTGCTTCTGCGTTAAAAGCACTTAACTCTGAATACCGTTTTCAAACCAAGTTATATAGCGACTCAAGAATAAAAAATGGGGTTTTGAATGGCAATCTTATCATAGTAGGTAGTGGGGACCCTACTTTTAAAGCCTCTGAACTTTCTGCATGGAAAAACAAACTCCTTTCCTTAAAATTGGAAAAGATAAACGGCGATATAATAGGTGTTGATTCTATATTTGATGATCAAAAGACCGGCCTTATGTGGTCGTGGGATGATCTTTCAAACTGTTATAGTGCTCAAATAAGCGGACTTCAAATAAATAGCAACTGTGCAGAAATAATAATACGCCCCGGCAACGACGGAGAACAAGCTGTAATAGATAAAATACCAAATACTTCATATATAAATATAGTTAATCAAACCATTACAGGTATGAGCCCTACAGCATTAGAATTTAAAAGAGAAGAAGGTACTAACAGGATATACATAAGAGGCATCATAAACAAAAGGTCTGGCCCGATCAGTAAATGGATGTCTATAGATAATCCAACATCATATTTTACTAACTTGTTATATGAAGAATTAAGACGTCATGGGATACAAATAACAGGCAAACCTGTTGATGCAAGGGATTCTGGATATATACTTAAAACAAGCTCTTCATATCTTTTAGCAGAAAGAAAGTCTCCAATGTTAAAGAACATAATAAAGGATTTCTTAAAATATAGTATTAACCTATATGGTGAAAGCATCCTTAAAAGTCTTGGATTTATTTATTTCAACACCGGTAGTACTTATAATGGCAGGCTCGCTGTTAACCTTATACTCAAACAATATGAGCTACCAGAAGATGTACTTTTTATTGCTGATGGTTCTGGGCTTTCTATGCTCAACATGATATCTCCAGAATATATGTCTAAACTTTTATACTCTATTTCCAAAGGTTATTATTACAGAACCTTCTTTGACGCTCTAAGCACTTCTGGTATGGATGGTACTTTAAGGAAAAGACTAAATTCACCAGAGCTTAAAGGAAAAGTTCACGCAAAAACAGGTTATATAAGGAACGTAAGATCACTTAGTGGTTATATAGATACTACCAACAATGAACGATTAGTATTCTCTATATTCGCTAATAACTACAATAATAAACTAGAAAAAGCAGAGAATGTAATAGATAAAGCTTGTAAGATACTTCACTCTTATGGAGGTGATAAATGAAAAAACGTATACCAAATATAATAACTATCTCAAGAATACTTCTTATACCTGTTATAATTTATCTATTATGGGAAGACAACGTAATATACGGCTGGTACGCCGCTGGAGTACTTGCTATAACTGGTATAGCCGACCTCGTTGATGGATATCTTGCAAGAAAATGGGATGCTGTAACTAATATTGGTAAAATAATAGACCCTACTGCTGACAAGATAACAGTCATTGTTTCATTACTTATGCTACTACATTTAGACAGAATTAATGTAATAATACCCATTCTGTTGATATCTAGAGAAATAATAGTCGTGACCTTAAGAGCTGTGGCCGCTAGCGACGGTGTTATAATGCATGCAAGTACAGAGGGTAAAAGAAAAACAGCCTTACAGATGTTTGGACTTGGAGCCCTTTTTATTTACTATGACTTTTTTGGAGCCAGTGC
>CAYPMK010000039.1:815-13525 GCA_964411885.1 uncultured Bdellovibrionales bacterium | reverse complement strand
ATATTCTTTCCTTCTATAGGTAGCCTTAAACTAGAAGTTATAATAAAGGAGCTTGGAATAAGAGATCATGAATTACACAGGGCTTTTGAAGATGCTGAGGATCTTTATAATGTAGTGCTAAAGATACGAGATAAGATACATGATGACCACGATTGGTATTTGGTTGCAAAAAGACTTACAGAATATTTTCATGACGAAGAATGGTTTTGGTGTCCGTTCATAAAAGAGCTTTTGCCCAATAAACCTCCGTTGCCTAAGATACAGGAACTAGATGAAACCGTAGTACCTAATTCTTTGTCTTTCACACAATTCAAAATGGATGCAGACGAACTTTCTTCACTTATAAGAGAACCTCTTGAACAAAGACGAGGTCAGGCAGAATATATTAACAAAATAACTCAAAGTTTTAATTCTAATGCCTCTATTATGATAGAGGCTGGTACTGGTATAGGTAAAACACTAGGATATCTTTTGCCTGCAATAAAGTGGAGCATGGAGAATTCTGGTACTGTTGTAGTGTCTACCAAGACAAAGATGTTACAGAATCAAGTTCTAGAGAATGATCTTCCAAAAGCAAAAAGACTTTTAAATATAAAGGATTATAAGGCTGTCAAGGTTCAGGGACGTAATAACTATCTTTGTATAAGGAAAATGGACAGGTTCTTTACTGGAGTGGATTTAACAGATAGTTTTGAAACTAAATTTTCTAAACTTTTCTTTTTTGCCATAGATAGATTATCTGATGTTGCAGATTTTACACGTATACCATCTTGGATAATGAGGAGTTTTCCACATGTGTATCGTATGTTGGGTATCCTCTGTGCAGATTCATCGTCGTGTTTACAGGCAAAGTGTTATTATTACAAGGAGTGCCATTATTTTAATATGACAAAACAAGCCAAGAGGTCAAGGCTCTTGGTAGCTAATCACTCTCTTGTAATGAATTGGCCTTCACATCTTCCTAAGGGAGATAAGATAATCTTTGATGAGGCGCATAATCTTTTTTCAGAAGCTGCAGAGGCTACTACTATATCCATTGATGGTGGTGTAATAAAGAATATAAGTTTTATAATGGACGATGGTTCTGGGACTAAAGGTGTTATCTCTGAACTAAGAAAACTGAGAGTTAATGACGAACTTGTTAAAAGGCTATCTGAACTTTCTTCTGCATTAAGTGATTCAGACCTTCGTTTTACAGATGTAATATCAAGATTATTTTTTAGGATATCCAGTGTGACAAATAGGCAGGGAGCACAGGAATACTCAGAAAAATATATACTTTATTCTCCTACTATACCAAAGGGTATGTATGGACTCTCTGAAATGGATGAATGGAAAGAATGCCTAAGATACATAGCTTCTTTTTGGAACGACATAGATTCTATGAATAAATTGTTGGAAGAATTAACACGATTAATAAAAGACGACGAATATTCCATGATACTTGTGTCGATTACAGAAAGATTACAGGAATTAAAAACATTATGTGAGGGATTGATAAAGATAAATACAGATATAAAGGATCTGGAAGAGGATTTTGTTTATTGGATATCTTGGGATGCCAGAAGGTCTGAGTGGATCATGGCAAGAACCTACGTTGATCTTGGTAATATTCTAGTAGATAGAGTTTATAACAACTACAGTTCCTGTATTTTTACTTCTGCTACTCTAAGAACAGGGTCTTCATCAGTCTCTAAGGAAATAGGGTTTAATAAGATACAAGGTAAGGTTATTAGTGATGATGTTGTTGTAATACCGTCACCTTTCGACTATAAAAATCACTCAAACATATTCTTTATGAAGAACACTCTTAATCCAAGTGCTCCAAAGTTCATTAATGAACTTTCTGACACAGTCTCTAATGTTGTACAACTTTTATCTGGAAGAACACTGGTGTTGTTCTCTAGTATAAGAAGAATGAACCTTTGCTTTAATGAGTTGGTAACTTTACTTTCTCCCAAGGGTTATAAAGTCCTAAAACAGGATATGGGTGGAGATGTAATAGAGTATTTTATGTCAGAAGAGAAAGCTGTGCTTCTTGGTTCAGAGACCTTGGGCGAGGGATTGGACATAAAAGGAGAAAAACTTAGTTGTGTGATACTTGAACGTATGCCGGTCATGATGAGGACTCCGTTATATTTAGCAAGAGAAGATCTTTATAGGAAAGTTATAGGTAAAGACCCATATCAATGGTTTGAATTACCACAAAGGCTTTTAAAACTACGTCAGTGGTCTGGTAGGCTTATAAGGAGTAACGCAGATAAAGGTGCTGTGGTTGTTTTTGATAAATGGTTTATGACGCAAAGACAGGAAATAAAACAAGAAGTCATTAATGCAATGTCACCAATGCCAGTTGAGATGTGTACACCAATAGAATTAATTGAGAGGATGAAAGATAAATATATCGAATGGGGTTATGGACTAAAATAATTTATTAAAGTCCTGCTTCTATTTTTTTTGCAGAGTCTTCGAACAGTTGTATCCCCAATGATTGTTCAAGATATAAATGTACAAATATGACTATGTCTTTGTTGTCCAAAGAGAATTTTTTCTTTGTTTCTGCAAAGAACTTTACTACGTCGTCCGTACTTATCTCTGTTTCTATGTTCTGAAAGTGATCGTTGAAGGCCTGTATAAGTTGAGTGTTGTTGTTCAACCAGTATTGACAAACTTTCTTAAAAAGTTTTCCTTTTTTTCTGAATTTATCAAGTATCTCTATCTCTTTTTGTGCTCTATTTTCTGTAAGGTCTCTCCATTCTTTTTGACGAGGAAAAACCTCTTTTAAGTCCTGAATTATACTTAAGAGCTTTTTTTCTGGGGTAAGTTTAAAGATAAGATGTCTTTCTACGTTCTCGTTAAAATCTATTCTTTTAAAATTTGTGTCAGTCATTATCTTTTTCTCCATTTAGTTATGAAATCAGCGAATTTATTATATGCGTCAGAGAGTATCTTTTCGTCTGGCAGGAACACTATCCTAAAATGTTGAGTCCCTGGTTTTTGTCCAAAGCCACTACCAGGTACGACAACAACTCCAGTCTCCATTATTAATGAGTTAACGAATTCTGCATCGTCCTTTACGTCTATTTTAGGGAAAGCATAGAATGCACCCATCGGTTTTACGCAAGAAACCCCTTCTATTTCATTCATCATCTTAAAGGTCATATCCCTTCTTGGTGTCATTTTCTTCATTAAAGACGCTAGGTGGTCTTGTGGTCCTTCTAATGCCGCTTTTACACTCGCCATAACAGGAGCACAGGCACAAAGTCTTGCCCTTAGTAGTTTATTGAGTGCATCAATGAACCCATTCAGTCTTTTTTTGTCTCCACTAACTATTCCCCATCCTATTCTAAATCCTGGAGCCATGTATGACTTAGATACACCGTTAAAGGTTACAACAGGAAGGTCTGGATTAAGTGAAGCAAGTGATATGTGTTTTGCACCTTCGTAGAGTATTTTGTCATATATTTCGTCACAAAGAACGAGAAGATTTTTTTCTTCTGCTATTTTAGCTATCTCTAAAAGTAGTTCTTTAGAACAAACACTCCCTGTTGGGTTATTTGGATTTATGAGTACTATTGCCTTTGTTCTTGAATTTATCTTTTTTCTTATGTCGTCTGGATCTGGCATCCAGTTATTTGCTTCATCAAGATAATATGGGTTTTCTGGCGCCTCAAGTTTTGCCTGTACTGCGGTATAAAGTGGATAGCCTGGAAAAGGAGTTAACACATTATCACCGGGATCCAGCAACGCTGTAAGACAAAGTTCTATGGCCTCACTAGCGCCCGAGCTTATAAAAACATCATGCACATTTTGTATATTAAGTCTTTTGGCTTCTTTTTTTACAGCCTCTACAGCTTCTTCTGTTCCACTGCTTGGGGCATAGCCATTCTGGCCTTCTAACATGGCTCTATGTATTGCCTCTATCATATGTGGCGGCGTAGAATGATCGAATTTTAGTGGATCGCCTATGTTAAGGAACCTTAACGGAAGACCTTTCGCTTTTGCTTGTCCAGCAACGGAAAGTATATCCCTTACCGCATATTTAACATTGTCACATTTCTTTGCATGGCCTATTATCATGAGGTCCCCCAAGTTTTGATGTTTACGAGAAGGTTTTATTAACATAGTGCTTTGTTTGTCAAGCCTAACTTTTATAAAGGCTTGATATAATTAGCCTAGCCGCTTTAGGATGATTTTATAAGAAGGTATAAAAACTCTTTACAAGCAATACAATATTTGTTAGAACTCGCTTTCGTTAATTAATGACAAAGGGGATTTTTATGCCAAAGCTTAAGACAAAAAAAGGTGCTTCAAAACGTTTTAAAGTAACTGCAACAGGAAAGATAAAACATAAAAAAGCTTATCTAATGCACAAGTTGGGTTGCAAAACAGAAGCACAAAAAAGAAATCTAAAACAAAAAGGTATACTAGAACCGGGCGACGCTGGACTTGTAAAACAGCAGTTACCTTATGAGTTCTAATATTCAGAGTAATTAAAAGGAGTTTGATATGGCTAGGGCAAAAGGTGGAGTTAAAACCAAAAACAGACACAAAAAATGGCTAAAACTTGCAAAAAGTTTTGCTGGAAGACGTTCCAAAATAATCAAGACCGGTAAATTAGCGGTCATACATGCACTCGCGTATGCTTATGTTGGAAGAAAAAAGAACAAACGTAATATGCGTCAGCTTTGGAATACAAGAATCAACGCGGCTTCTAAAGAACATCAGCTTGCTTATTCTAGGTTCATAAACGGGCTCAAGAAGGCAAATGTAGAACTGGATAGAAAGATACTCGCTGCAATAGCTAGCGAAGATGCAAAAACGTTTGCTTCTCTTGTACAGATATCCAGGTCGGCAATTGAATAGTTCTGAGATAAAAACTTTCATTTCGGATATAGAGATCAAATTGAGGGGACAATTGTCCTCTATCAAAGACCTTAAAGGACTTGAGGATTTTAGAGTTCAGGCTCTTGGTAAGAAGAGTGAGCTCTATTCTGTGCTCAGGAACATTGGGGAACTTCCTCCAGAAGAAAGAAAACTTGCTGGTGAAAATGTTAATAAATTAAAAAATACTCTAGAACAAGAGATCTCTGTATTAGAGACTGAATTAAAGAAAAAAGCAGGCGCAGAAAGGTTGCTTGCTGACGTGATAGATGTTACCATGCCAGGTGAATACAAAAGACTTGGCGCACTTCATCCTGTTACTCAGGTAATGGAAGAGATAGTAGAAATATTTAAGCCACTTGGTTACAGCGTAGTACACGGGCCAGAAATAGAACATGAATTTTTTAACTTTGATGCACTTAATATACCTGCAGATCATCCAGCAAGAGATATGCAAGATACTTTTTATTTAGGTGTAGACACGGTGTTAAGAACACATACTTCTCCTGTTCAGGCAAGGACCATGATGCAGGGTAAACCGCCTATCAGAGTTTTATCTCCGGGCAAAGTCTATAGGTCTGATTACGACGTAACTCATACTCCCATGTTCCATCAAATAGAGGGGCTTTATGTAGATGAAGGAATTAAATTCTCTCATCTTAAGGGCACCTTGCTTTATTTTGCAAAAAGAATGTTCGGTCAGGATACTGCAATAAGATTAAGACCAAGTTATTTTTCTTTTACAGAGCCTTCTGCAGAGGTAGATGTAACTTGTGTTGCCTGCAAGGGAAAAGGTTGCAGGATATGTAAAGGTACTGGTTGGTTAGAGATACTTGGTTGTGGAATGGTAAATCCAAATGTTTTTAAACACGTTGGGTACTCAGAATCTACGACGGGTTTTGCATTTGGTATGGGCATAGAAAGAATAGCGATGCTTAAATATAAGATAAATGACCTAAGGTTGTTCTTTGAGAACGATGCAAGGTTCTTGAGGCAGTTCTCATGAAGTTCAGCGTTAACTGGATAAAAGATTTTGTAGATATAAACACCTCTCAGGTAGAAGAGGTTTGTGATTCCCTTACCAACAGGGGTATAGAAGTAGAATCAATAGATGCTCTTGGTAAAGGACTTGATAATATAGTAGTTGGAAAAATAGTTACCAAAGAAAAACATCCTGATGCAGATAAACTATCTTTGTTAAAGGTAGACGTAGGTAAAGAGGCCTTGCAGATAGTTTGTGGTGCAAGCAATATGAAAGAGGGCGATAAAATAGTTGTTTCTTTAATAGGCGCAAAGCTTCCTAATGGATTAGAGATAAAGAAGAGCAAAATACGTGGCGTTGAATCATTTGGTATGTGTTGTTCTTTGTCTGAGTTAAAAATGGCAGAAGACAGCGAAGGTATAATAATATTACCAGAAGACACAAAGGTTGGAGAACCCATAGTTAAGGCAATGGAGTTGGACGATGTTGTAGTTGATGTAGCAACAGCGGCTAATAGGGGAGACATACTTGGTATGCTCGGCATATCAAGAGAACTAGCCTCTATCTTGGGACAAACACCTAAATTCCAAGTTAACTCCAACATTAAATCAGAAAAAACACAGGGACCACTTAGTGTTGAGATACAGGATAAGAGATGTAGAAGATACATAGGTAGATATATAGAAGGCGTTAAGATAGCTCCATCACCTAGATGGTTGACTAAAAGACTAGAGGCTGTTGGATTAAGACCTATAAATAACCTCGTAGATATAACTAATTATGTTATGTATGAACTTGGGCAACCCTTACATGTTTTTGATGCAGAAATGGTTGCTAATAAAAAAATAATAGTAAGGTCTGCAAAGGAAAAAGAAAAAATAAAACTTCTTGATGGTTCAGAAAAAGAACTATTTGAGAGAGATATCCTTATAACAGATGTAAAACATCCTTTAGCGATAGCAGGCGTTATGGGTGGAGAGGATTCAGGGGTGTTCGAGAATACAAAGAACGTTATTCTTGAATGTGCATATTTTGATCCATCAGCAATAAGAGTGACCTCAAAAAAACATGCAATAAGTACAGATTCTTCTTACAGGTTCGAAAGAGGTGTAGATTTTGATCTAATGGAAAAGGTAGTTGAAAGAGCTACACAGTTAATACAAGAGCTTGCTATACCAGCAAAGATATATGCTCCAGTAGACGTTGTTGCTGATCAAAAAAAGAATAGATCAATAAAGATAAGTGCTAAGGCAACAGCAGAATTCTTGGGTATGGAGATAGATCCGGGTGTGATCGTTAATTCGTTAAAGTCGATAGGCTTTGAAGTAGTTAGCAATAATGACATTATAAATGTTGATATACCGTCTTGGAGAGGGGATGTAACTCATCAAGCTGATATATATGAAGAGGTAGCAAGGGTATATGGTTATGATAAGATACCAGCAGAACTTCCTTCTGTTAGCATAGCTCCTGATTTTGAGAATATTACCGACCTAGATCTTGTTTCTAAGAAAATAAAAAATACACTTAAGAGCTTAGGATATCTTGAGGCACTTACTTATACCTTCGTGCCAGAGTCTCATCATAAACTTATGGGGTATGATGATAATTCTGTAATAAAAGTTCTTAATCCAATAACAGAGACGATGAAGGTAATGAGAGTAGAGATGTTGCCCGGTTTGTTAGAGGCTGTTAAGTACAACATGAACAGAAGGAACATGGATATAAAAATGTTCGAGATAGGTAAGGTATATCGTCCAAAACATAGTTACAGTACTAATGAAAAACCTGCTCCAACCTATACAGTTGCAAATGAACACGACAGACTTTGTTGTGTGCTTAGCGGAAAGATCAATGACGTAGAGAACTGGAGCGTAGATAAGGAAAGAAAAATAGATTTTTATACGGCTAAGGGCGATCTTTATACGTTACTTGAATATTTAAGAGTACCTAGTTTTGAACTTCATGCATTTAAGGATGCAGAGATTCAGTATCTTAATCCGGGTAGTTCAGCCATAATTAAATGTTGTGGAAGACCCTGTGGTCATATAGGAAAACTACATCCAGATACTGCATTAAAGTTCGATCTTGAGGGTTTGGACCTTTATGTAATAGAGATCCATTTGGATGTTCTTAAGGACGTTTTTAATGGTGTTCCTGTTTTTAAGGAATTGCCTAAATTTCCAAGTGTAAGAAGGGATCTTTCGTTCTTAGTTGACTCTAAAGTAAGAGACATGGATATGATGCAGGCCATAAAAAAGGCCAAGGTAGCGGGTCTTAAGGAATATGGTGTTTTTGACCTTTATAAAGGCAAGGGTGTTCCAGAAGGCAAAAAGAGTGTTGCTTATATGTTTATTTTTGAGAGTCCAGAAAGGACGCTCAAGGATACTGAGGTCGATGAAGGTATGAAAAAGCTACAGGAACTCCTAAAAAAAGAATTTTCTATTGAAATTCGATGAGTTATCTGGTGAAATAGGGGCCTATTGGCACTGAATAATATTTGGAGGGTTTTAAAATGACAAAGGCAGATCTAGTTAACAAGGTTTTTGAACAAATAGGAGGGACAAAAAAAGAAGCCTCAGACCTTGTAGAGAAGCTTTTTGATATGATGAAATCAACTCTCGTTAACGGAGAGCACATTAAAATATCTGGTTTTGGTAACTTCATGGTAAGGACCAAAAGGTCAAGAATAGGAAGGAACCCTCAAACAGGTGAGAGCATCGAGATCTCTGCAAGAAGGGTGCTTACCTTTAAACCTTCACAGGTCTTAAGGGACTCTGTGAATAAAGGTTCTTGATAAAATAAATGTTAGAAGTGTCCACCGAAGTAAAAAGATACAGAATAGGTGATGTTGCAAATATGCTGGACCTAAAGCCACATGTGCTTAGGTACTGGGAAACGGAGTTCTCTAGTTTTATCCTTGGTGAAAAAACAGAGGGTGGACAAAGGCTTTATTCTCAACAAGACATAGACCTGTTCGATCAAGTAAAGAAACTTCTTTATATAGAAGGATATAGTATTGCTGGTGCAAAGAAAAAACTTTCTGGTAAGGATGTTTCTGCCGACGAGCAAGATTTTTCAGATCAAGCCGTACCAAAAGAACTCTTGTCTGTAATAAAAGAAGAGCTTCAAGATATAAGGGATCATATTCAAAGGATCAAAGCAGACATGGAAAATAAAATACCTAGATCATGAACCATCAAGAAAGAAGAAAAACATTACCTTTTAATTTTATTGGAGCAGGCATTTTCTTGTTCTTTAGTCTCTTATTCAGTTCAAGTTTTTTTATGTTTATGGGTGTTTCCTCAAAGGGTTTATATAGGATTATAGTATCAGATAACCCATATTATCTTTTGGTCATGGGGTTGATATTGTTCGTGTCTGGTATTCTTCTTTATGTTTTTAATAAGATTCTTAAAAGGCCTTCATCTGAATTAATCTTTGTTTATGCTCCTCTATTGACGTTGTTACTTATATTTATCCTTTCGTTGATAACAGTTAAGAATGCCGGGTTACTTTCATTCTCTATAGCTATAGTGAGTGTTCTTTGGTCTTATTGTTTCTTTATGTATTTGTCTTTATGGCGTAGATCTAGTGGTCTGAGCATTATAGTTATGTTCATTTTAGGTGCAGGACTTGCTGGTATTTACTCTGCCATTGGTGATTGGACCTTGAGTGGTCTTATATTAGTTATAAAAACATCATTGGTGTTATATCTTGCATTGCTAATGTCTTATGAACTTGGTTTGTTGGGTTTTATAAGAACACGTAAATACGTTGCTGTTGCTCCTGTTTTGATATCACTCTTAGTAATATTGTTTCCTGCGAATAAATTAACATTAAAGAGTAAAGAACATATTAAGGACTATGAATATCTTAGTTCATATACTACGAACTCCAGAAATGTAGAAGTCCAAATAAGCCAAGAAAGTGTTAGAGAACACATCCTTTTTCTAGAGAATGGAAGAAGAACTTTTAGTTATCCTTTGTCATATGAAGAAGAACTTTCACTTTGTTTTGTAGTACTGCAAAACAATAGGCCGGGTAACATATTGGTCGTTGGAGACTCACCGTTAGGATTATTCTCTGTTCTGAGCAAGATGCCAAAGGTAGGGGTGGTTCACTATCTTCCTACTGATCCTCTTTATATAAAGATATGGGAGAATTATGTGTCCTCTGATATCTCGAATACTTTTGTTGTTATATCTGGAAAAGAACAGTTAATGAATAAATATGGGATGATCATATTTTTTCCTCCAACTGTTAGAGGCTATGGAACAAAAGCTGGTCTTAGCAGAAGTATGTTTAAATTGTTGGCTGGTAAATTATTAGACTCTGGTACTTTTACAATAGTTCTTTCCAAAGAACTAATAAAGACGGAGCTCCCTGTAAATCTAGAAGGTAGGTTGCAGAACATACTCTATGCTATATATGGTTCCGTCCACGTTTCAGATCTGAATGGGTTTAGATTCCTTATGGCAAGTAAAGATCCCAGTAATATAAGTGCGGACCCATCTGTTATTAAATATAGATACCTTGCTCTTGGTGTTGAATATGAATATGCCAAAGCAAAGGATTTCTTTGATGGCACTATAATAAAGATACACGATACTGTGCCACAAAAAATGAACTCAAGATATTTGCAAGTTGGCTTTATAGTTGCAGGAATAGTTTTGTTGTTGTTCTTGTTGTATCTTGCTCATGTGTTTAGACCTTCATATTTGAATAGTATATTAGAACCATCAATATTTATATACGTCATGATCCTTGGAGCTGGTTTTGCGTTATCTTTGCTTATAAATCAAATGTTCAAAGTTGATTCTTTTAGTATTTTTACTCCATATTTAGCACTGTTCCTTGTGTCTTCTTTGATGTCTGCACTTTTTGTTGCATGGAAAATGATCAATAAACTTTTCTTTGTTCTAACGATGATTTTTGTTTTGCCACTTATATTCATCCTTGGATATTATTCTTTATATCCTCTATTGTTGGGCTCAATTTTTGGTTTGGTATTTGCTTTTAGCGAAGTAAAAAAATATTCAAGGATAAGTCTATTAAGCATGTATCTTTGTGGCATTGGTGCAGGGATGTGCTCTTTATTTGTGCTTGATATGTATTTATTTTCCTTAACTGAGATATCAATTATTCTGGGTTTAACATTTATAATGGTAGTTGTTTATAACGTTCTCTTATCAAGGAGAACTACATGATGTTTATTGTCATTATATATTTATTTTTTGGTTTTAATATTAATGCATCTAGTTTAGACGTCTATACTTTGAAAGGTCAGGATGAAGGTCCTGTGCTAATGGTTATAGCAGGAATACATGGGGACGAACCTGCTGGTCCAAAGGCCATTGAGCTTTATAAGGATATTAAACTAAAAAAAGGTAAACTTGTACTTGTCCCACATGCTAACAAAAAGGCGTTATTAAAAAATAAAAGATATATAAATGTTGATATGAATAGGATTTTTAACAATAAAAAAGACGATATTAATTACTATGAATATGAAGTGGTTAAAGAACTTAAGGAATTAATGAAACAGGCAGACATGGTAGTATCTTTACACGAAGCAAAAGGTTTTTATGGGAAGAACAAAGAATATTATGGTCAATCAGTGGTTATAGACGATGTAAAACTTAAAAAAACAGCTGATAATGTAGTGAATAAACTTAATGCCGAGCAAAAAGATAAAGATCATTATTTTTATCTTAATTTTCAAGACACTAAGAGTGACACCACTAAACATCCAGAACAAAGAGGCTCTGCAACGTATTATTCTGTTTATGAGCTTGGGGTTCCTGCTTATGGTGTTGAAACATCCAAAGGTATTAAAAACCTTTCTGAAAGAGTTGCAATGCAGTGTTTGGGAATAAGATTCTTTATGGAAGAGCTTGGTGTAAAAATGGCTAGAACCGGTAATAAAATTCAGCCGGAATGTAATATAAATTAGGAGGATAAAACGCTTTTATGGCATTTGAAAGATTTAAGAGAGAAGAAAAAGGACCAAGGGTGAATGAATCGATCAGGGATTATGAGGTAAGGCTTATCGACGATGAAGGAAAGATGCAGGGAGTTGTAAATACTAGAGAAGCTATTTCTATGGCAAAAGAAAAAGGGCTTGATCTTGTAGAGGTTGATCCAAACAGTAAACCACCGGTTTGTAAGATAATAGATTATGGTAAATACAAATATGAACAAAAAAAGAAACAACAAGAGGCAAAAAAGAAACAAGTAGTGGTAGATATAAAAGAAGTTCAATTTAGACCCAACATAGATAAACACGATTTTGATTTCAAGTTAAAGCACATTACTCGATTTCTTGAAGATGGTGATAAAGTAAAGGTATGTATAGTATTTAGAGGAAGAGAAATGGCCCACAAACAGTTGGGAGACGCTCTTGTTATTCGTATTAAAGAGGCTGTATCACAAATAGCAGTAATAGAATCAGACGTTAAGATGGAGGGTAAAAAGATGTTCCTTCAACTTGCGCCAGCAAAAGCACAGCCGGTTAAATGAAATAAAATATGATATAATAACAGGACAGGAGGCATTACTATGTTTAAATTTGTTTCTGTTTTTTCCTTTATTTTTTCTTTAAGTGGAGTTCTTTTTTGTGCTGATCCTGTAGATGATGTTAAAAATGAAATTAAATCTAGTTATGGTGACAAGCTAAATTCAACTATTAATGACACAATATATAATTTTAAAGTAGCAAAAGGGTGTATTGAAGTTGAAAAGATGCAGAAAAATTATAGTGGTACTAAGTGTATGTTATGGATAAGAGGCAGAGAAGGTCGTTTGGGAGCGACTTATTACGACAAGAACAATAACAGGAAGA
>CAYPMK010000039.1:0-798 GCA_964411885.1 uncultured Bdellovibrionales bacterium | reverse complement strand
CAAAAGATGCTTTAGAAGAGATTAAATCTACTATGTTCATTAAACTAAAAGATATAGTCAGGAAAGATATCTTTAAAGACATCTATTCAGCTGATGACCTTTATGCCGTTATAGATACACTATCTAAAGAAAAAGTATTAAAAGTAAACAGGGATGAACAAGAATTTAAAGAACAAAAAGAAGAACTTCCAAAGTCTGAAATATTTTTTGAAAAAGATGGTGAAGATATATCTCAAAATGATAAAAATAGTTTGATTGCTGAGCTTTTAGATGAGACTAATTACGTTTCTTCAAAGATCGGTACTTTTAGTAATAAAGTATTTTCAAAAGAATCTAAATTATGGCAGTTTCTTCCTTTTGGTGAGCCAATAAACAAACCTTATCTATCCACAATGCCTACATATGATTATTTAAAAACAGTACAGAAAAAAATGTTAATTCTTTTAGCTTTTGGTCTTTATATGGATGATCTAGAGAAAAAAAATGGGAAAACAAATCCAAAAAATTTTGAATCTTTAATAGAGGCTAGGGCTATTGGTAAAGAACAAGTTCATTGTCCTAATACTCTGCATATGGCTATATTAAGGGGTGATACTTTTTTGGTTGATTACATTATTAAGAAGGCAAAAGAGTTATATAAAGATGACCCTAAGGACCTTGTTAAGTACCTAAATAAAACTGTTTACAACAAGAATGCCTTAACACAAGCACAGGGCAACTGGATAGATGAAGAAAACAGGAGACTCCGCAAAGCAAATAAAGAAGCAAATGCAACTTGTAGTCTTTGTGCTTCTAACA
>CAYPMK010000038.1:10662-13767 GCA_964411885.1 uncultured Bdellovibrionales bacterium | reverse complement strand
TTTGGAGCGCCCTCTATTCCTACACATTTTTTTGCTATAACAGAGTTGTTAAAAATAATAAGAGCAAGTAATAACAAAAGAAATAACTTCCTCATAAAAAAACTCCTTATATTTTTTGTCTTTGAACTTCATAAAGAACTATGCCACAAGAAACAGAAACATTAAGTGATTGAACCTTGTTTGACATAGGTATCTTTAAAAGCATGTCACAATTCTCAGACAACAATTTTCGTATCCCGGTATCTTCTCCACCCATTATGCAACAAACATTTCCCTTAAGATCAGCCTCGTGAATAGCCTTTGTTGCATCTTCTTCAAAACCATATACCCAAAAACCTTTTTCCTTTAAAGCTTCAACAGCCCTTACAAGATTAACTTCTACACAAATATCTATGTCCTCTACAGTTCCAACAGAGGTTTTATATACATCATCCTTTATATGAGCAGAACGGTCTTTGGGAAGTATTATAGCTTCAACTCCAAGAGCAACAGAGGTACGTATTATGGCACCAAGATTGTTTTGATCAGTAACACCGTCTAAAATCAAAAACACCCTGTTCTTTGAATGAACATCCAATAGTTCTTTTAAACTCTTACTTGGTTTTGGTTCTATTAGTGCCAAGATCCTTTGGTGATTAGCGCTCTCCTTTATACCAGTACGGTCCATTACTTCTGCAGCACTAATACTAGACACTTTTATTGAACGCTGTTTTGCTAAAGATAAAAGTTCTTCTATTTTTTGATTAGGGTCCTTGTCATCCTGTGCCTTGTTCGACCTAACAAGAAGTATTTCTTTAACCCCTCTTGGCCTTTTTGAAAGAACCGTAGCGACTGTATTAATACCATATATCCACATTATTTTTTATTTCCTTCTATAAGAGCACAAGTCTTATTGAGTGCCTCTATAGGATCTTTGGATGCATAAATAGGTCTTCCCATGACAAGATAATCAGCACCATCATTTACGGCAACATCTGGACTAGCTATCCTTTTTTGATCGTTGGTGTCACCGTCAGGCAATCTTATTCCCGGAACTACTGCAACAAAATCCTTTTTAATTTTCTGTTTTAATTCCTTCACTTCTAGCGCAGAACAAACTATGCCACCAACACCCTCGTTGATAGCCATTTCTGCAAGAGCCATTACTTGTAAAGGAATTGGTCTATTAACTCCAACACCTTTAAGAGCTTCTTCGTTCATAGAGGTCAATACTGTTACTGCAAGAACAACTGGCGTTTTATTACCTACTTTTTTTGCCCCAGTTTCTGCTCCCTTTACAGCAGAGCGACACATCTCAGCACCGCCACAAGCATGTATAGTTAGCATATCAACACCAAGTTCTGCGGCTTCAAGACAAGCTGTTTCGACGGTATTGGGTATGTCGTGATATTTTAAATCAAGAAAAACCCCATAACCTTTTTGTTTTAGTTCTTTAACTAAAGAAGGACCATACTTTGTAAAAAGGCGCATCCCTACTTTGAACGTAGAAACGTTCTTGCCAACTTTTTCTATTATACTCCTGACTTCATCTATATTATCTACGTCAAGAGCAACTATTATCCTTTCATTTGCTTTCATTAATGTGACCTCGCAAAATGGATCCTTCTTTTTGATGGTTTACCACAAAGTATACATTTACCTTCTTCGTGTTTATGTTCAAAACTAATACATCTTACAGTAGCTTTTGTGTCTTCTTTTATTTTTTCTTCACAGTCCCTTTCCTGGCACCAGTGTAAAAGGAACAGACCACCTTCTTCGCATTTTTGCTTGAATTCATCATAAGTATCTATTTTATAGGTTCTTTCATTAAGATATTTTTTTGCTCTTTCAAACAAGGAGTTTTGTATCTCGTCCATAAGAGCTATTATTTTTTTAGGAGCATCTTTTATTGCTACTTGGATCTTTTCTCCAGTATCCCTTCTTGAAATTGTAAAAACACCTTGCTCAAGGTCCTTTGGTCCAAGTTCTATCCTAACAGGCACACCTTCTATTTCGTACTGATGGAATTTAAAACCCGGACTGTTGTTCTCGTTGTCATCTATCTTAACAGACACTTTACCATTTAATTGTTCTTTTAACTCATTAACTGCTTTTTTAAGAAGCTCACTATCAAAATCTTTTTTAAAGATAGGTATTATCACACATTGCAGTGGAGCAAGACGTGGTGGCAACACTAAACCTTTATCGTCACTATGTGTCATTATTAAAGCACCTATAAGTCTTGTAGAAACGCCCCAAGAGGTTTGCCAAACATATTCCTGTTTACCCTCTTTGTTCTGGAATTTAGTTTCAAATGCCTTTGCAAAATTCTGTCCTAAAAGATGGCTAGTGCCACCCTGTAAGGCTTTACCGTCTTGCATTAACATTTCTATACAATATGTTTCCAAAGCACCTGCAAAACGTTCACTGTCTGTTTTAATTCCATCTACGACGGGTATTGCCATATAGTCCTGAACAAAAGTTTTATATACATTAAGCATTTTTATTGTTTCTTCTCTTGCTTCCGCTTCTGTTGCATGACAAGTGTGTCCTTCTTGCCACAAGAATTCTGTAGTCCTTAAAAACAACTTTGTTCTCATCTCCCATCTAACGACGTTGGCCCACTGGTTTATCAATAAAGGAAGGTCCCTGTATGACTGTATCCATTTAGAAAACATCGCGTTTATTATAGTTTCACTAGTAGGACGAACTACGAGTGGCTCTTCTAGTTTTTTACCGCCAGCATGTGTAACAACAGCACACTCAGGCGCAAAACCTTCTACGTGTTCTGCTTCTTTTTTTAAAAAACTCTCTGGGATAAACAACGGGAAATAAGCGTTAACATGGCCTGTTTCTTTGAACATTCTATCCAAACCACGTTGTATTCCTTCCCATATTGCATAGCCGTTTGGCCTTATTACCATACAACCTTTTACAGGTGAGTAATCTGCTAACTTTGCCTGAGTTACTACGTCAACATACCATTGTGCAAAATCCTGCTGTCTTGTTGTTATTCTTTCTGCCATTATTTTCCTCCACCAGATATTTTATCATTTATATATTTTCTTATTTCTTCATAAGCAGTCTCTATCGAGACCTTCTTAACTACTTCTCCATTCACAAAAA
>CAYPMK010000038.1:0-10562 GCA_964411885.1 uncultured Bdellovibrionales bacterium | reverse complement strand
TTCGATGATTTAATTGAAAGTTTAAAATTATAAAAACCACGATCCTCAAAAAAACTTGCCCAATTAAGTGCAGATTCAGCCAAAGCTTCTGGACAAGGATGCCCATACTTCTTAAGCAGTTCTTTTTCTAAAGATCCAGCGTTAACACCTATTCTTATACAAACTTTACTATTTTTTGCCGTCTGTATTATTTTTTCAACAGCATCTACACTACCAATATTACCCGGATTTATCCTAACACCATCTGCACCACGTCTTATACACTCTATTGCAAGCTCCGCATTAAAATGTATATCTGCGACCAATGGAACTTTTATTTGTTCCTGTATTTTAATAAAAGGGTCTATACATTTTTCATCCTTAACGCCGATCCTTACTACCTCGCAGCCAGCAAGCACAAGTTGTTCCACCTGCGTCCATGTCTCAAGGAATTTCGTAGTATCAGTATTGGTCATGGACTGAACCCTTATTGGATTCTTAGCTCCAAGTTTTAATCCACCCAAATTAATTTCACGCGTTCGTGCTTTTTGCATATTTCTTCAATTATTACGGCAAAAGTCTTTTGGCAATGTCTAGTTTAGCAATTATAATCAACTTAAGGGGAGTTGTTATGGGAATACAAAAAGAACACTGGGGTTCTAGACTTGGGCTAATACTTGCCATGGCCGGCAACGCCGTAGGACTTGGAAATTTTTTACGTTTTCCGGCACAGGCTGTACAAAATGGTGGTGGAGCATTTATCATTCCATATATTGTTTCTTTCGTACTAATGGGTATTCCTCTTCTTTGGATTGAATGGTCTATGGGTCGTTTTGGTGGACAATTTGGTCACCACTCTGCTCCCGGAATGTTAAAAGAACTTGGTAAACAACGATGGCTAAAATATTTTGGGATATTCAGCATTTTCACCAATTTAGCAATAATGTCATATTATGCATATATAGAATCATGGACGCTGGGTTATGCTTGGCATTCAATAAGCGGAACTTTCAGTGGTATGGACATGCATCAAGTATCTTCTTATTTTGACAGTTATCTTGGCACCACAAAAGGTGGTATTATAAGTTTTTCTAATCAAGCTATTTTATTCTTTGTTATAACGCTGGCTTTAAACATCTGGGTATTATCAAGGGGTATAAACAAAGGAATAGAAATGGCAGGCAAAATAGCTATGCCCTTGCTTTTTGTTTTCGCTATATTATTAACTATAAGAGCCTTAACTTTAGATGCTGGAGAAAATGGCGCTATCAACAATGCTTCTGTGGGGCTAAACTTTCTTTGGCATCCCAACTTTGATTCATTATACAATCCAAAGGTCTGGCTCGCCGCTGCAGGACAGGTGTTCTTTACACTCTCAGTCGGGATGGGTTGCATACAATGTTATGCGGCCTACTTAAAAAAGAATCAAGACATAGCTCTTAACTCCCTAACGGCCGGGTTTACTAACGAGTTCGTAGAAATAGTGCTTGGAGCATCAATAATAGTACCCATCGCTGTATCGTATCTTGGACTTGATTGGATAAAGGCAAACGTTGGTTTTGAAATGGGTTTTAGAACTATGCCAACGCTGTTCCAAAACTGGGGGCCAATACTTGCCACCATAGCCGGACTTTCTTGGTTTGGATTATTATTCTTTGCTGGAGTAACAAGCTCACTAGCAATGGGGCAACCTGTCATGGCTTTCATGGAAGATAATTTTAAGATAAAAAGAGGCCACTCAGCGTTGATACTTGGCGGCCTAGTATTACTGCTTTCTGCTCCTGCAGTACTTTTCTATGGTTCTGGTGCTTTTGGAGAATATGATTACTGGGCTGGAACTTTTTCTTTGGTCGTATTTGCCCTTGGAGAAACAATAATTTTCGTGTGGATATTTGGACCAGAAAAATCATGGAAAGAAATAAATCGTGGTGCAGAAATAAAGATCCCTTCATTCTTTAAATTCATAATAAAGTATGTAACACCAGTATTCCTTATCGCTGTGTTTATAGGTTCTGCAATAAAACCAGAAGGTGGGGAATGGGGAAAGGCTATAAGTATGTTGTCATATGGAGATGGCTGGCCCCTTGCATGTGATAGTTTGGTGGGGATGATATGCAATCTTGGAATAAATGATACTAGGTGGTTTATAGACGGAAAACCTAGTGTTATTTTCATAAAAGACGCTACAAGGATACTTTTGTTAACAGTATTCATTGGAGTAGGCATTGCAATACACGTTGCTTTCAATAAAAAAATAACAAAAAGGAGGAAAAGAACAAAATGACGACCTCCGCATTAATATTAATGTTAACAACATGGATTATCGTGACATTTTTTGTCGTAAGATTTTTTATAAAGATACTAAAGAAAAAATAGACTAACTATGCTATATGGGCATGAATATGGATGTCCAAAAGATATTCTTTGCACTTAAGGATCCTTTAAGTTGTTTGGCTTATACAAAAAAGCTTATCCTTGCCAACAACACCAACAGTAAGGTAACCATAATACTACCAAAGCATATAGACCCATCAAAATTAGAAGAACTATTACTGCGTGACAGGGACTTCGTTGACGGAATTAATATATACGGGATATCCTCTTTTCCTCAAAGTATTTTGCGAGCAAAGGCAAAGCTTGGACTAAAACAAAAAGTGGATCAAATAAAACTATCTGAGCATTTTCACAACCTTCTTCCAAGGAACCTTTGCAGACCACTTTTAAACACCGTCCTTGAATTAAAGAACGCAAATTTTGAAGACTCCTACATAGAACTTTTGAATAAAAGAAAAGAAAAAGAAGGTCAGATACTGTTAGAAGTATTTAGAGAGTATCAAAAATTCCTCAAAGACAATGATGTGTGGGATACTGCTGACTATAAAAGAGCACTTATAGACGAAATACTGGATCTAAACTCAAATCTAATAGATACTAATAGCACATACATTTTTGCTGGATTCAACGAGTTCACCTCTTATGACCTTGAGATAATTGGGGCTGTATCAAAAAAGGCACTTAATACTTTTGTTGTAAGTCCAGACATATTTAATACAGATACAGATTACAGCAAAATATTGAAAGAAGAATTTTTATCTTTATATTTCACAATATCAGACGTCAAAGACACTAGGACGACAAAGCCTTTAGTACATGAATTCCAGAACATAAATGACGAGCTATATTATGCGGCGACACAATTAGGTAAAGATGGAGGGGCTATTTACGCAATAAGTGATGTAGATATGTATTATGCCCTCTTACGATATCACTTTGGAGAAAACAAAGTATCTATAAGTTCTGCCATCAGGTTGGACAGGACCAGCTCTCTTAATATCTTGTGTACGTTAATAAGCCTTAACTTGAATGAGTGGACTTACGATGATGTGACAAAGATACTTAACTTTAAATATTTTTGGGAAGACAACAAAATCATCTTAAAATTCATAAATAAAGCAAAGCAAGGTTTAACACTTCCAAGAGGCCACAAAGCGTGGTTGCTGCTTACTGAAGAAAAGGAATTTTTAGAAATAAAAAGGTTTTTTGAAAATATCGTAAAAACGATACCTTTAAAGGCATACCCAAATGATTTTAATAAAGCGCTTAAATTATTCACGAACAAACTAAACACACAAAAATCACTTGAGCTAAAGAGTATAATTAACCTTATAGACAGGGTTACAGAAAGTTTAGACGATAAAATAATCGACGCTAATTCTTACGTAAGGAAAATATATAATCATGCAGAAGAGAATTATGTAGAAAAAGGACCAATAAACTTTAAACCTTTACACATAACGCTAGCCTCTCTTTGTTCAGCTAACACTGCAGAAAAAACTTGGTTTGTTGGATCAAACCAAGAAGCCATAGCAGAAATGAAACAAGAAGACGTTGTAATGAATGACAATTTTATACTCGCATACAGAAGTGAAGGCTTTATATATCCAAGCTCAAAAGAAACAACTATCTTGTCAGCAAAAATAATCCAAGATGCATGTAAAAAAGAGAACTCCTCTTACATCTCTAGCATAGGTCCAGCAGCGGATATATTAAAAGGCATCGATATAGTTAAGAACACCAAGACAGCACCAAAAATATTAGAGTCTGCTCTTTCAGAATTAACACAACAAGAAATAAAGATAGTTCATAAGTACGATTTTTTAAGTGCATCCCTTATAGAAACATATATGAAATGCCCTTACATATGTTTTGCAGAAAGGCTTTTAAAAACACAAAGGCAAAACATCCTTGAGTTTGGGCTTAGCCCAATAGATGCAGGAAGATTACTTCATACAGCATTAGAAGTACTATTACCTAAAAAGCTAAAAGACAAAGACATAGACGTAGAACAAGAAATGACAGAGATTTTTATAATCCAACACCCACTAAAAAATGTCTTTTTAAAATACTATAGCAGTATCATAAAAAAGATACTAGATGCTGAATTTAAATACATGAAAGAAAAAGGGCTTGAGATTTTCAAGAACACTGAATTAAAGTTTAAAGTGAGTTTAGATATAACTAATGGAATACCACTACATGGAACTGTTGACAGAATAGATATAGATAAAAAGAATAACAAACTCTATATTGCAGACTATAAGACATCAAATATCCCTAGTAAAACAGAGGTAAATACCGGGAAAGACATACAACTTGCTATTTATATAATGGCAATAGCTAATGAATATCCAAACTACGACGGATATAACGCATACTATATAAGCATAAAAAAACATGAACATTCTGAACTAGAACTAGCTTCGTTGGAAGAAGTAAAAAAACTTTTCTCTATATATGGGGTTCCTGCAGTAAAGGGATTAATTGATGGTTCATATTCTCCACAACCTATGAATATTGAAGATTGTGAAAAGTGTGATTACAGGAGGTGCTGTGGAACAGTTTAAACCAAAACTAAAACTGATCAGCGCTTCTGCCGGAACAGGAAAAACTTATACTCTTATTCAAAATATAAACAATGTACTAAAAGACACACCTGCAGAAAAAGTAGTAGCAATAACTTTCACAAGAGCCGCAACCAGAGATATAAAGAACAAGGTAAAAGACCTTGGCGATATAACCGTGAACACAATACATGGTTTTTTTGCCAGCATACTAAGGGAACAATCAATATATTTTAAACAAAGCGCTAATTTTAAGATACTAGAGGAATTCGACGAATCAAAGTTGTTCAAAGATACTGCCGTAAGAATAATGCTAAAAAAGATCGAGTCTATTGAATACGAGAACTTTTTTGCAGAATATGAATTTAACAACATAATAGAAATGCTGTTAAAAATGGAAAAGCATTACTCAAGAATAAAAGACAAACTATCTACAGATGAAAAAGAACTACTAAAACAAGAAAAACAGGCTCAATATAATAAATTAAAAGAACTAATGCCAGACGATTTTGAACAAGAAGTAATATTTCCAATAAAAAACTTTAAAGGTAAAGACCAAGATAGTTTAGAACAGTTAAGAGTACAGGTGCTGGAGACAGTAAAGGCTCTTAAGCCCGTTACAACTATCAACTCATTCTATGAGAACATAGAGTTATTAAAGAAATTAATTGAATATGATAACAGGGTAAAAGGAAGTAAAAAGAACTGGGATTCAGAAGAAGAACAGTTGCAAGTAAAAGCGGCATTAAAAAGGCTTAATGAAACAAGAGATAAAATACTTGATTATAGACTTGGAGAGGATTGGACCTGCGAACAGGCATCAAAATATAGAAAACTATTTTTTGAAATTTTCTTAGAAACACATAAAGCCAACGAACAAAGAAAATCAGATTTAGATGTTCTTAGTTACAACGATATAGAAATAAAGACCCATGAGCTAATAAGCAAGAACCCCAAAGTAGCAAAGTACTATCAAGATAAATATGACTACATTTTTGTAGACGAATTCCAAGACACCAACACAACACAACGCGATGTGCTTTTCTATATAGCCAAAAACATTTTTGTAGTTGGTGATGCAAAACAATCAATATACAGGTTCAGAAACGCAGATGTAAGGGTATTTATAGACACACAAAACAGATGTAGCAAAGACGAATTAGAGGAATTAAGTACTAATTGGAGATGCTTACCTAACATAGTTGAAGCTGTAAACACAGCTTTCCCTTTAATATTTGGCAACACTCATAGTAAGACAAAAAGAAAAGATTTTGAGGCTAATTATTTAAGTTTTAATGCTAAAAGAGACGAATCTAGTGGAGTCGTAAGGGCAATAAATGCGACGTCTGGAACAAAATATTACAATTCTTTCGATCACACATTGGAAGCAAAAATCTGTTTAGATATTATTAATAATGCATTAAAAGAAGGAAAGTCTTATGGTGATATAGCATTACTTTTCCGTGCATCAAAACATATGTCTGAATTCGAAAAACTATTTCGTGATAAAGGGATCCCCTTCGTGGTCTACGGCGGAGAGAGCAGGAACGACTTGTTGAGTAGCTTAAGTAGCCTTTTTAACATTATCATCAATCCAAATGATGACCTAAGCATGTTTGAAGTACTAAAACTTCCAACGTTTTATACAAGTGAACAGGATATTTATTCTATAAAAAAAGAAGGAAAATCACTTTGGGAATCTTTAGAACAGTCTGTAGAGAAACATCCTGTAAAAGACTTCGTTAATTGCATGTTGGCAAAAAAAGACGAGGGCAGTTTTACAGAATTCGTTACAGAGGCACTAAGAAGATCAAAATTCATACCATCTGCCTCGTTAATGTTTTCGGGTCAAGATCTTGGTGCAGAAGAAACGATATTAAGAGCGGCTATGCACGTAGAATCTGTAGGAGAAGGAATAGAATATTTTTTAAATTTTCTACATAAAACAAAATTACAGGACGTAGCAACAAGCTCAAATGCCGTAAAGCTAATGACAGTACATGCATCAAAAGGACTTGAGTTTGAATTAGTACTAATGCCGTGTTTAGATAATACTCCTCTTACAGCAAGGGATTCTATAGTAATCTCAGATGACGGTGACGTAGCGGTTAAACTTGGGGATGATGAAAGTAACACAAAATTAAGTACAGTCCTATATAAAGACATCAAAGATTATGAAGAAGAAGCAGATCTTGCAGAGTCAAAAAGACTCCTTTATGTTGCAATGACCAGAGCAAAGGATGAGCTATATTTAATAAGTGACTTTAATAAAGCTAATAAAGGAATTACTGGAAAACGTTGGGTTGACTGGCTAGCAGAGATATTCAAAGACAAAATAGAAGAACATCAAGTTAAGGAAGTAACAAACAATACTTCACCAAAAAGAAAGGTTATAAGGGCTATCAATGACCCAGCCAATGTTAACGACTTGGATAAATTTAATTCAGAACAATTCACAAAAAGATACTCTGTCTCTTTTATAAGGGATAGCCTAATACAATATGATAAAAAAAGGTCTTCAGAAATTGTTGGAATTGGAACCATAATACATAGTTTGCTAGAGAACTTTGATAATAAGGACGAGCTAGCAAGAATATACAGCACTGTGCAAGAAGAGGCTAAAATAAAAATATCTTCAGTAATAGAAGATTTTGTGAACTCAGATCTTGGACAAAGAATATTTTCCGCAAAAGACTATCTTTGTGAACACAGCTTTATAGTAAAAGACCAAAACAAAATATTATCTGGCAGGATAGACAGAATAAACATCTATGAAAACAGTGTGTGGGTATTAGATTACAAAACCTCTGTTGATGAAAAAGAGCTACCTGCATATCAAGCTCAAATAGCTTGTTATGTTAAGTTTGCAGAAAAAGCGTTCCCAAATAAAAAGGTGCTTGCAAGCATAGTGGACGTAACAGCTTGTGAAGAGTATAAGGTATAGAGTAAGGAGTATTTATGTGGACCATAGTAGGTATAGTTTTTGGTATAGCTCTTGGAGCCTTGGCTGTTTATATGATCTATCAGGAAAGAGTTAAATCACTAAAAGACAAACTTAATTACGTTGAAGGTAATTTAAAGGATACGTTTAAGGCCTTATCGTCCGACGCCTTAAGGTCTAACAACGAAACTTTTTCTGTAATAGTTAATCCACTAAAAGAAACCCTAGATAAGCTAGACACTAAAATACATGAAATAGAAAAAGAAAGAAAAGGAACGCAGGATGTCCTTAAAAGTGAGATCTCAAGATTGTTTGCACTCAGTGATGGTCTAAAAAAAGAAACAGGCAACCTTGTTACAGCATTAAGAAAACCCCATGTTCGTGGACGTTGGGGCGAAATACAACTTAAAAGAGTTGTAGAACTTGCTGGGATGCAGGAATACTGTGATTTTGAATTACAACAAACCGTTACTAATGAAAAAGAAGCAAAATTACGTCCAGACATGATAATAAAACTACCTTCTGGAAGACAAATAGTTGTGGATTCAAAAGTTCCTCTTGATTCATATTTAGATGCTGTATCAGAAAGTGATCCAGCGGCCCAAGAAGCAAAATTAAAACACCATGCTACACAGGTTAAGGCAAGAATAGATGAATTAAGAAAAAAAGAGTATTGGAATCAATTCAATCACACGCCTGACTTTGTAGTTTTATTCCTTCCCGGAGAAAATCTTTTTAGTTCTGCACTAGATTACGAACCCAGCTTAATAGAGCTTGGCGTAGAAAATAAAGTACTAATAGCAACACCAACAACACTAATAGCGTTACTAAAAGCTGTTGCATATGGATGGAAACAACAGACCATAGAAGAAAATGCAAATAAAATAGCTCAACTTGGTAGTGAATTGTTTGAAAGATTATCTACCATGACAGATCATTTTAATGGTCTAGGTAAAGAGCTTAATTCTGCAGTAAAAAAATATAATGATACTCTGTCCTCTATGGAATCTAGGGTATTGATATCTGCAAGAAAGTTTAAGGAACTTGGGGTTGGTAGCGCAAAAGATAAAGAACTCCCAGACCTTGATACCGTCAACGAAGTAGCAAAAGATCCAAGATAAAATATTTTATTTTGTTTGCAAAGGATAGGTTCAAGTATCTGTATCAGGACTAGAGTAGATAAAAACACATAACAATGACATACAGGCGATGTTATAGAAGAGTGCTTGCGATAGCTACTTGCGAGGATAAATCAAGTATTTACTCCAGATTGACAGCGTCGTATTTATAATATAAAATGGATTTTTACAAGTTCACAACTCGTCTGGTTCTCGATAGAGAAAAAAGAGGGGGAGGTGGATTATGTCACTTTTAATTTCTTACATTTCTAAACACAAGGCTTTTAGAACACTCATCAATGGACTTTTGAACGCAAGGTAAAAAGCACTATCTTTTGTTCTTACTCTCTAAATGCTGAGCGAGATCGTTAAAGGCACGAGCAAGATTTTTGAACTCGTCGCCTTTACGAAGGCGTACTCTTACAGAAAAATTATCTCCGCTAAGATCTTCGAGTTTTTTTCTTATAACCATAACAGGACCAGCCATCCTGTGTGTAACAAGTATCCCTATAAAGAATAAAAGGCTCATGACCAATAAGGTAAGTAAAGAAACGTACAATAAAATATTCTTTTGCTCTTTTGCAACAAACTGCATGGCGTTTGGGTTATTCTGATAATCTGGCATAAAAAGACTAAAATATTCACCTAAAAAATAGAATATATGTGAAGCAAAAAGGACTGCCACCAAGCCACCACACAGGCTTAAAAAAAGTGCATACTTTATTTGAAAAGGCCTATCTATTAGGAAATAGGATCGTTTTATTCTCTTCATTAAAGGTCATTTTAATATATTAAAAACCATGATACAAGCGCTTTTACTGGCTTTATAGCACCATTTATTTGACAGCTTAACTTTAAATTAACCTGACAGCATCCCCAGCTTGTCATAGCATTAGAATATAGAGCCAAGGGCTAAGGAGTTGCTATGAAGAAGCAAAACGGGAAAAGGGTTAAAAATCTTGTAGACACCCTATATAACGTTATAACAGAGCTATCCGTCAAAAATCATGAACAATTTCATGATCTTGTAAAAGTAGTCCTTAAAGCACTCCGCGAGAAAGATCAATATACACAAGAACATTCAATAAGAGTCGTAGAATATGCAATTAAGATAGGTGAACAACTAGGACTCGATAAAGAACAACTCCGAGAACTTGAACTTGCTGCAGTTTTACACGATATAGGCAAGATCGGTATTCCAGATCGCATACTTAAAAAACCGGGACGTCTTACAAAGGAAGAATATGCAGTGATGCAAGAACACTCCACTAGAGGGGAGGACATGCTTAAGGGCATAGAAAATCTAGACGTGTATAAAAAATATGTTCGAACACATCATGAACGTTTTGATGGCTTTGGTTATCCAGATGGACTCAAAGAAGAAAACATCCCCTTAATATCAAGAATAATCTTTGTAGCAGATACTTTTGACGCCATGACTAGCGATAGACCATATAGAAAAGGTATGCCAATAGATGTGGCAGTAGACGAAATAATAAGATGTAGCGGAACACAGTTCGATCCTAAAGTTGTTAATGCTTTCATTAAAATAATCAAGAAAGAAGAACAAGAAAAACAGAAACGCTCTGCTTAACCTTTTTTCGATAGTACTTTTCATGACTA